>LJUE01000021.1 GCA_001303885.1 Planctomycetes bacterium SM23_32
CTTTGTAGTGGCGCTTGCGCGGGTACTTCTGCGGAACGCGCACGGGTTCGAGGTCAAAGTAGTAATCGTCCGACTTCGTCAACCAAATGATGCATTCGTGGCGCCCGGAGAAGCGGTTCTTGCAGTGGAGGCCGTGGCCGAAACGCCAGACGATGCGGTTCCGCATGCTGAGCCCGAGGCCACAGAAGACCGGGAAGAGAGCCGCGTCCAGAGGCACAATGGCGCCGTTCTCCACGTAGTTTCCCACTTGCCAGCATATGCTCCCGTCGGCGCGTAAGACGCGCACGCACTGGGCAATGACCGCACGCTGCTGTTCGAGGTATTCGTTGAGTTCGAGCCGTTCCTCGTATTCCTTGCCTATGTTATACGGCGGCGAAGTGACCACCAATTGCATCGAACTGTCCGGCAGCGTGGCGAGGAAATCAAGGCAATCTCCGTGGTAAAGCGTTACCTGATTGCCCGGAGAGAAGGTGCTGGCGATGATGACGGCTCGGAACATCTGAGCTTCCCCCTGCGCACCGTGCTCGAACGACGATCCAGACGTATTGTAACGTCCATTGTTCAGAAAGCAAGCCGGCGCGCCTTCGGTCTCTGCCCGCTGGGCCCGTGAGTAAGCTGCGGCCGGCCTCGTATAGCGGACCGCCAAAGGCTGGCGCGCCTACTGAGCGGGGCCGGGGGCGGCCTGTGGCGTGCCGTCGAACCAGCCCCGGGTGCGCAGGCATATCCTGACCAGCATCAGCATCACCGGCACTTCTATCAACACGCCCACCACCGTCGCCAGGGCCGCGCCGGAGGCGAGCCCGAAGACCATCACCGAGGTGGCGATGGCCACTTCGAAGTGGTTGGAGGCCCCGATCATGGCTGAGGGGGCGGCGTCCTCGTAGTCCAGCTTCAGAGCCTTGGCCAGCCCGTAACCGAGCCAGAAGATGACGTTGGTCTGGATGAAGAGCGGCACGGCGATCCAGAGGATGGTAAGGGGGTTGGCGAGGATCACCTCCCCCTTGAAGCTGAACAGCAGCACCAGCGTGACCAGCAGCGCCATGATGGTGACCGGCGTCAGCACGTGCAGGAACTTCTCCTCGAACCACGCCCTGCCCTTGGCCCTGATGACCCACTTGCGGGAGAAGCAGCCCGCCACGAGGGGCAGCGCCACGTAGATGCCGATCGAGAGCACCAGCGCCTGCCAGGGCACCGGCAGCCGCCCGACGCCGAGCAGGAACCCACCGAGCGGGCCGTAGAGCAGGAGCATCGTCAGCGAGTTGATGGCGACCATTACCAGCGTGTGCCCGTCGTTGCCCCGTGCCAGGTAGCCCCAGACCAGCACCATCGCCGTGCAGGGCGCAATGCCCAGCAGGATGCAGCCGGCTAGGTAGCTGCGCCACAGGGGCACCGCCAGCACTTTCACGCCGTCCCGGAGCACCACCTCGCCGACGCCGTACGGGGCGCCCACCTCGAGGTCGAGCCCGAACGGCATCTTCACGTAGTCCAGCGCGTCGGCGCCAATCAGCCCGCGGAACAGCACGCCCAGGAACACCAGGGCGATCACATACATGGTGAACGGCTTGACGGCCCAGTTCACAAACAGGGTCAGCCCGACGGGCCTGACGTTCCTGCCGGCCTTCAGCACCTCGCCGAAGTCTATCTTCACCATGATGGGATACATCATGCAGAAGAGGCAGACGGCGATGGGGATGCTCACGACGGGGGCGTTGCCCACGTAGACGGCCAGCCCGTCCAGCCACTGCGCCGCGCCCGGCGCCAGCCTGCCCAGCACGATGCCGGCCAGTATGCACGCGATGACCCAGACGTAGAGGTATCGCTCGAAGAAGCTGAGCGCGCGCGTCTCCGAGAACGGAGGTTGCGATGGCATCGTCGGCAGTCTCCTATGCGCCTTCGGGCCTCGTCGCCCTGATGTCCATGCTCACGACGTAGTCACTGGAGACCGTGCCTTCCGGCAGCAACTCCGCGATCGCCGCGAACGTGCGGTCGCCCCAGTCGGCCGGGTCGCCCGAGTAGATGGGCCGGCTCACCGCCTCGACCTCGGCCAGTCCGGCCTCGCGCGCCATGCGCACGCTCTCGTCCACGGACACGGCGCCTGCCATGCAGCCGATCCGCGCCTCAACGGACTGCGCCAGGGCAGGCGGCAGCGGCTGAAGAAGGGCCAGGTCGCTCACGGCCACCCTCCCGCCGGGCCTCAGCACGCGGGCAATCTCCCGCCAGACCTGCGGCTTGTCCGGCGACAGGTTGATCACACAGTTCGAGATGACGCAGTCAACCGACGCGTCCGGGACCGGCAGGTGTTCGATCTCACCGAGACAGAACTCGACGTTGTCCAGTCCGGTCGCGGCGCAGAACTGCTCCACGTTGGAGGGTGCCTTCGAGATCATCTCGGGCGTCATGTCCACGCCGATGGCGCGGCCGGTTGGGCCGACGTTGCGCGCCGCGATGAACACGTCGAGGCCGCCCCCCGAGCCGAGGTCTAGCACGACCTCGCCCGGCTTGAGCGCGGCCAACGTAGCGGGGTTTCCGCAGGAGAGCCCCATGTTCGCCCCTTCGGGCAGGCCGGCCAGCTCCTGCTCCCCGTAGCCCAGCCTGCCCGCGACCGCGTCTGGCCCGGCGGCCTGTCCGCAAGAGGCACGCTCGCCGCAGCAGGGCCCCGCCGAGCGTGCGATCTCGGCGTAGCCCCTGCGCACCGTCTCCCGGACGGCGTGCTTGTCCTGATCCTGCTCACCACCCGCCATCTCTCGATCCTCGCTGCTTGCAGTTCGGGGTATCGCCGGGTCTCAGCCCAGCATGCGCCTTAGTTCCTCCTTCGTCGCCACCTTGCCGGTCACTTGCACTTCGGCCGGCACGTTCAGCATCGTCATCGCGCAGCCCTTCCCCGGCGCTCAGGCGCCCACGCCGGCGCAGACCTCAAGAAGGGCGTCCTTCAGGTGGGCCGCCTCGCCCGCGAAGACCGGCCGGCACCGGTAGACGGGCGCCTCGGCGCCGTGCACCTTCACGGCAAAGGCCAGGCAGCTCTGCTCGCCGCAGCATCCGCAGTTCGTGCCTGGCAGGCGCCGGAGTATCTCGATGGCCGGCGCCCCCACGAGCCGGTAGGCGGGGTCCGGGCGCACGACGCGGTATGGCAGACCGGCCCGGTCCAGCAGCTCGACCGCAGCCGCAAAATCCGCCTCTCGCGCGAACGCGGTGACCAGCTCTATCTTCCTGCCCTCAAAGCCCGGCCAGGGCAGCCCTGGCGTCCTCCATCTGCTCGCGCAGGACGCGCGAGGCACAGGAGAGGAACTCGAGCACACAGGGCGTCTTGAGCCTGTAGAAGACCCAGAGCCCGTCCTTGCGCGACTCCAGCACGCCGGCGTTGACCATGAGGCCCAGGTGGCGCGAGACGTTCGAACGCTCCGCGCCGACGTGCTCCGCGATGTCGCAGACACAACACTCGCCGCCCCTCAGGAACTCCGCGATGGCCACCCGCAGGGGATGGGCCAGCGCCTTGAGCACCTCGGCCTTCAGTTCACACACCTTCCGCGCACCTTCGTCCATCGGCGGGATTCACCCCAGGAGACTGTGTGATTGAACACTCACATAGTAACGCACTGGACGCCCGCTATCAACGCCCGGCGGCGACGCCACCGCCCGAGGGGTGCGCGCTGCAGCCGGGAGCGGGCCACCGTTGCTGACTCCCTCGTCAGGGAGGCCACCGTGCTGTACGCTCGCATCGGGGGAAGGAGGCCCCGGAGCGGCAGGAGGAGCTCTACGGCGGGCTGGACCCCGAGCGGGTGGAGTTCACCCCGGGGCGCGACATCGTGCTGCCGGAGAGGGAGGCGCTCGGCGCGCACAGCCGCGTGATCCCCCCCGGTCGGCGCGGTGGACGGCAAGCCGGCGGAGGTGGACTGGCAGTTCAGCTTCCAGGACGTGCGCGATCAGGCGAACCAAGTCTTCGGGCGCGTCGAAGCTATTCGCCGAAGGTGGCGGTGAGGGCGCCGGCGACCTGGCCGTCGGCCGGCTCACGGCGCACGATGACGAGAAACGGGCCGTGGACGTGGTACGTCAGCGGGCGGCCGGTGCCTTCGAGCTGTGCGCCGGTCGCCGCGAGCTTCGCCGCCGCCACGGCCATCTCCAGGTGCTCCTCCTTCTCGATGCGGTACAGCTCGACGTCCAGCCCCTCGCCCCGCAGGCGCAGGCCCCGGCCCTGGACCTTCGGCAGGGCGGCCGTCTCGCTCACCTCGTAGGCCACGCCGCGCTGTCTCAACGCGGCCGCCAGCTCCTCCACGCTCATGCCCTCCCGCCCCCGGCATCCGGCCGCCGCCGCCGCGAGCGCCAGCATCCCGAGGAGCGCTCCGAC
The DNA here is from genome assembly GCA_001303885.1 of Planctomycetes bacterium SM23_32. GTDB lineage: Bacteria > Planctomycetota > Brocadiia > SM23-32 > SM23-32 > SM23-32. Next base: position 4,343 of record LJUE01000021.1, read on the forward strand.
CTTGCTCGCCCCCATGCCTCGTCCCCCTTCCGAATCGCCGTCAGAGGCCCTTGGCGCGCCAGCGCCGGTGGAAGCGGCAGGCGCCCCAGAACAGCACCGCCGTGAATCCCGCCAGCATAACGAGGCTCAGCCAGGCCGGGAAGTAGGCGACCTGGCCGAAGCCGGCGCGGATCAGGTCCCCGGCATAGGAGAGCGGCGAGACGGGCGAGACCCAGCGCGCCCACGCCGGCATCCGGGCAATGGGCAGGAAGACGCCGCTCACGAACAGCAGCGGCAGCCGCACCAGGTTCGACAGCAGCATGATGTTGGAGGGGTTGCTGGCGGGAGGGGCAGCCAGCAGCACGCCGAGCGAGGCGAAGCTCAGCGCGCCCAGGATGATGCCCGGCACAAGCAGGAGCGCGTTCGTCACCGCCGCGTCCGTCAGCGCCAGCCCGAGGGCTATGGGTATCACGGAGAGGCAGGCGCCGAAGGCCAGGCCGCTGAGGACGTCGCCGGCCAGGATCGCCCGCAGCGAGATGGGCGACGAGATAAGGCGTTCGTATGTCCTGGCCCGGCGCTCCCACGGCGTCACGAGCGGCCCGACGGCAGTGGCCGTGAACCAGAGCGCCATCGCCACCATGCCCGGCACGATCTCCTCCGGCGCGACCGGCCGACCCATCTTGAAGGTCAGGAAGAAGAACACCGGGAACAGCACGCCGAAGATCAGGACCGGCGGTTTCAGGTAGTAGAGGAGGGCGTTCTTCTTGGCTATCACCAGCGCCCCGTGGGCCTCTCGTCGCCAGGTCCGTGCCGTCTCGCTCATGGCGCCTTCTCCCCGCCGCCCCCGCGGGTCAGGAAGAGGAAGACGTCTTCGAGGCTCGGCGTGCAGGTGCGCAGTTCCCGCACCTCCAGCCCTTCCCGGTCGGCCAGATCGGCCAGCGCCACCGCCGTGCGGCCGGGGCGCCGGGTGTAGAGGAGCATGCGCTCGCCCTGCCGGGCGAGGCGCTCGACCTCGGGCAGGCCACGCAGTGCGGCCTCCTGTGGGCCGGGCCCCTCAAAGCTCACCTCGACGTACTGGCTGGCGCGCACGGTCTGACGGAGCTGATCGGGCGTGTCTATGGCGGCGATGCGACCCTCGTTGATGATGGCGACCCGGTCGCACATCTCCTCCGCCTCGGCCATGTTGTGCGTGGTCAGGAAGACCGTGAGGCCGTGGCCATTGAGGTCGCGGACGACCTGCCGGATCAGCCGCGCGCTCTGCACGTCAAGCCCGCTGGTCGGCTCGTCCAGGAAGAGCAGCTCCGGCCCACTCACCAGCGCCGAGCAGAGCATCAACCGCTGGCGCAGGCCCTTCGAGAGCCCGCGCGCCTTCTGCTTCCTCCGCTCACCGAGCCCCAGCAGGCCGAGCAGGCGCTCGCCCTCCTCCACGCGCCGGCAGCGCGGCACGCCGTGCAGCTCGGCCATGAGCATCACGTTGCGCCAGACGCTCAGGTCGAGGTAGACGTTCGCCTCCTCCGGCACGATCCCGAGATGCTCGCGCGCCGCGAGGGGCTCGGCGCATATGTCGTGCCCCTGGATGGTGGCCGTGCCCTCGGTGGGGTCCAGCACGCCCGTGAGCATGCGCACCGTGGTCGTCTTGCCCGCGCCGTTCGGGCCGAGAAAGCCGAAGACCTCGCCTTCGCTCACGCTGAAGCCCACGTGGTCCACGGCGACCAGGTCGCCGAACCGGCGCGTCAGGCCATGCACTTGGATCGCGGCCGCCATCGCGCTGCCCCCGGCCTACGTCTGCCGGGCCTTCTGCACACAGGGGTGCTCCTTGGCCTCTCCGTGGCATTCCTTGATCTGCTCGGGCGTGCAGCCTTGCGGCCTGCCCGTCAGCTTCTCGGGCTTCCGACAGCCGCCTGTGCCCTTCTTACACATCGCCCTGCCTCCTCAAAGCTCGAGGCACGTCTTCTGCTCGTGGCCCGGCGCGAGGAGCTCCTCCGCCGTTGCGCGCCATTCGGCCAGGCGCTCCTCGTTGAGCCGGTAATGCATGAAATTGCCGCGCCTTTCCGCTTCCACCAGGCCAGCGTCGCGCAGTATGCGCAGGTGCTGGCTGACGGCGGCCGACGAGACGCCGAGCCGGTCCGCCAGCGCGCCGACGCAGAGCGCCCGGTCCTTCAGGAGCTGCACGATCCTCACGCGCGCACCGACCGAGAGCACCTTCATGCGCCGGGCCATCTCGTTTGCGCCGAGCATGCCGCCTCCTTAAGTATCTGCGTAAACGCTAACCTAGCCCCGCCCCGCTGTCAAGCAGGAACGGGGGCAGCCCCCTACTCTGGCCGAATCGCCCCGAAGGGTGGCAGGCGGCAGAAGGCCCGGCAACAGGTGACTGCCCCTATTCTCTTGACTTCAGCGCCCCAGTCCGTAGCATAGCGCGCCAGCCTCGAACCCGGAGGGTGCAGACCATGAAGGCCCTTGTGCTGGGCAGCCGGAAGGCATGGATGGAGGAGGTGCCGAAGCCGGAACCCGAGCCCGGCTGGCCCGTGATCAGGACGACGCTGCTGCCCATCTGCGGCAGCGACAGGGGGGCGTTCCTCACGGACGGCGAGCACCGCTGGGCGGGGCACGAGGGCGTCGGCGTCATCGAGGAAGTGGCCGGCGAGAGCCGCTTCCGGCCCGGTGACCGCGTCGTCATCGCCCCTCAGGCCGCCTGCGGCGAGTGCGACCTCTGCCGCCGGGGCGACTGGATCTACTGCCGCAACGCCCCGGCGTCGGAGTCCCACTTCAAGCAGTACGTCAAGAAGCAGGAGTGCATCCTGCCGCGCCTGCCGGACGACGTCTCGTTCGAGCTCGGCTCACTGGCGGGATGCGCGCTCTGCCCGGCCTTCTCGGCGCTGGAGCTGATGGGAGCGGACGCGTTGGACACGGTGCTGGTGACGGGGCTTGGGCCGGTGGGCCTGGGGGCGGTGGCCGCAGCGGCGTTCCGCGGGGCGAGGGTGCTGGCGATCGAGCCGGAGCCCTACCGGCGCGACCTGGCGCACCGACTCGGAGCGGACGAGACCTTTGACCCGACCGCCGGGAACGCCCTCGAATGGGTGCGCGAGCTGACCAGCGGCCAGGGGGCCTCCTGCGTCGTGGAGTGCTCGGGCAACTCGCAGGCCCTGCGCCTCTGCCTGGACGCCGCCGCCATACTGGGCCGGGTCGGCATCGTCGGCGAGAGCCACGAGCGCGTCGAGATCGGCCCGAGCGACAACTTCATCCGCAAGGGGCTCACCGTGCTCGGCACGTGGTTCGGGAGCTGGCACAACTACTCGCGCATCTTCGAGCTGATCCGGCGCAAGCCCGAGGTCGGGCGCATCGTCACCCACACCTTCCCCTTCGAGGAGGCTCAGCAGGCCTTCGAGACCTTCCTGAGCCGCAAGACAGGCAAGGTGGTCCTCAAACCGTAGGGGCCGCAGTCCAGAGTCCGCGGTCCAAAGTCCCGAGCCCAAAGCCTGGCGCACCTGGTCGCGCAAGGCGAAGTCCTTGCCGAACGGGCTCCGCCCTGAGACCTTGTAGACCGCGCGGGTCAACTCGCGAGCCTTCTGCCAGGCATTAATATCCTCAGAATGCGCTGAACCTGGCCACGCCTCTACCCCCCGGCTCTGGACCTTGGACTCTGGACTCCAGACGTTGGACTCTCGACCCCGAAACTCGGGCTTCGGCTCAGCGCGAGAAGTGGAAAGTGATCAGGTCGCCGTCCTGGACCTCGTAGTCGCGCCCCTCCATGCGCAGCCTGCCGGCCGAGCGCGCCTCTTTGAAGCCGCCGCACGCGAGCACCTCCTGGAATCCGACCACCTCGGCGCGGATGAAGCCGTGTTCCATGTCGGAGTGGACCTTGCCGGCCGCCTGGGGCGCCGTCATGCCCCCCTCGATGCCCCACGCCTGGAGCTTGTCGGAGACGGCCGTGAAGAAGGTGCGCAGCCCCAGCGCCTCGCGGCAGGCGCCGATGATGCGCCCCGCCGACATCTCCTCCAGCCCGGCGTCCTGCATGAAGGCGGCCCGTTCGTCTTCCTCCAGGTCCATCAGCTCCATCTCCAGCTCGGCGCACATGGGCACGGGCGCCGGCCGGAGCCCGGCCAGCGCCTCGGGCACGGGCGGGTCGGCAATGCGGTCCTCGCCGATGTTCAGCACGCAGAGGCGGGGCTTGAGCGTGAGGAACGCGTAGCTGCGCAGCAGCTTCTCGTCGGCCCCCGCCAGCCCCACGGTCTGAAGACGCTGCTCCCGCTCGACGGCGCGCCGGCAGCGTGCGAGCACCTGCTGCTCGTGCAGCAGCGCCTCCCGCTCGGGCGTGGCCTTGCGTAGGTCGCGCTCGAGCGTCTCCAGGCGGCCCTCGATCACCTCCAGGTCGGCCAGCAGCAGGTCTTGGCTCATGGCCGCGTACTCCCGCGCGGGGTCCACGCCGCCCAGCACCTCGGGCACGTAGTCCGACTCGAACGCGCGGAGCACCATCAGGATGGCGTCCACGCCGCGCAGTTCGGCGGTGCCGCGGCCACTGCGCTCGGCGCCGCTCAGCTGCGCGAAGACGCCCCCGATGTCCTCGAACTCCAGCCGGGACGGGATCACCTCCTTCGGCTGAAGGACCTTCGCCAGAGCGTCGAGCCGCTCGTCCGGCACGGTCACGACGCCGTGGGAGACGTGCTCCCCGACGTGATAGAAGCTCGTATCGCCGTGGGCGCCCGTGACCGCGTTGAACACGGTAGTCTTGCCCGACTGCGGCAGCCCCACTATGCCGAACCTGTGCATGGCGCGCCCCCCCTGCTCGAGCCGTCAGGCGGCCTCATGCTACCAGACGCGCTACCGATGGACAACGGCGCCCGGGGGCGGTATGCTTGCTGCCTCGGAGCGGAGCACGCGAACGCCAGCGAGGGAGAGGAGCGATGGCCGAGATGACGTCGCGCGAGCGGTTCGCCCGCATGTACGAGCACTGCGAGGCCGACCGCGTGCCCGTCATTGACATCCCCTGGCCGGCCACCATCGAGCGGTGGCATCGCGAGGGCATGCCCGAAGACGTCGGCTTCGTGGACTACTTCGGCCTGGACCACGTCGCCCACGTGGGCGTGGACAACAGCCCCCGCTACGAGTGGAAGGTCATCGAGGAGACCGACGACTGCGTGGTGCAGACCACCAACTGGGGCGTCACGATGCGGAACTGGAAGCACGCCGCCTCGACGCCCGAGTTCCTCCACCACCGCATCACCGACCCGCACTCATGGCAGGAGGCGAAAGCGCGCATGACGCCCTCCCGCGACCGCGTGCCGTGGGAACACCTGAAGGCCGAGTACCCGAAGTGGCGCGAGCGGGGCGACTGGATCGAAGCGGGCCTCTGGTTCGGCTTCGACGTGACCCACGCCTGGACGGTCGGCACGGAGCGGCTGCTGCTCGCCCTGGCCGACGACCCCGCGTGGTGCGCCGACATGTTCAACCACTACCTCGACGTGGGCCTGGCGCTGCTGGACATGGTCTGGGAGGCGGGCTACGAGTTCGACTGCGTAAGCTGGCCAGATGACATGGGTTACAAGCGCAACCAGTTCTTCTCGCTCGCGATGTACCGCCGGCTGCTCAAGCCCGTGCAGCGGCGCGCCATCGAGTGGGCCCACGCGCACGGGGCCGTGGCGCACTTGCACTCCTGCGGGGACATCAGCCCCTTCGTGCCGGAACTGATCGAGATCGGCCTGGACGCCTTGAACCCCCTGGAGGTGAAGGCCGGCATGGACCCGCTCGCGCTCAAGAAGCAGTACGGGGACGAGCTGGTCCTGCACGGCGGCATCAACGCCATGCTCTGGGACAAGCCGGAGGCCATCGAGGCCGAGATACGCCGGAAGGTGCCGGTGCTCAAGGAGTCCGGCGGCTACGTCTTCTCCTCGGACCACTCGGTGCCCTCCAGCGTGAGCCTGGAGGACTTCCGCCGCATCGTCGCCCTCGCCAAGGAGGCCGGCAGCTACTGACGGACCTCATGCATCCCGCCAACGGGAGGCCCTCGCCGTGCAATACGTCGCCATCTTCCACGCGAACCTGAACTACGCGTTCCTGGAGCCGTTCTTCTTCGAGCGGACCATCCGCGCCTCCTACGAGGTGATCGTTGACGTCTTCCGCGAGCGCTGCCCCAAGGCGAAGTACGTCTTCGAGGCGTCCGGCTACACCGTCGAGCACATCGCCAAGGTCACCCCCGACGTGCTGGAGAAGCTCAAGGACGCCGTCGCGCGCGGCCAGTGCGAGTTCATGGGCTCCCCCTATGCCCACCCCATCCTGGCCAACGTCCCCGAGGAGGACGGCCGCTGGGCCAACGAGTTCGCCATGCGCGCCTACGAGGAGTACCTCGGCTTCCGCCCCGAGTCCGGCTGGAATCCCGAGTGCACCTGGCGCCAGTACGTGCCCAATACCTTCCGCGACGTCGGCTACAAGTACCTCACCCTCGACTACGAGAGCTACAAGGTCTCCACCGACAAGGAGTACGGCTGGGTGGAGCGCAACCGGGGGCGGAACATCTACTGGGGCGGCCACCTGCCGTGGTACGACCTGGACCCCGACGACCCGGCCCTCCACCGGCCGTTCCGCGACGTGGTGCCGGGCCTCGACGGCATGTGCCGCTCCGACCGGCTCGCCGGCCGCTCCATCGGCTACTTCCTGGGCAAGACGCCGCTGGGAGACTACGTCGAGAACGTCCGCCACTGGTCGGGCACGAAGGGCGAGGGCTCGCTCATCATCGTGGCCGACGACGCCGAGTACTGCGGCACGCGCGGCTACTACGACGTCAAGCACTACGGCGACTACTCGAAGTGCTTCGGCGTCGTGCCGGAGGCGGGCGACCGGCTGGAGGCCATGGTCAGGGCCGTGAGCGAGCTGGGGCCGATGGTCACCTTCAAGGACGCCTGCGAGCAGGAGCCGGTCGGCGAGCCGTTCTTCGTGGAGGACGGCATGGCGTGGCACCGCACCTACGCCGAGGTCTGGGGCAGCACGCCGGAGGCGAGGCGGTTCGACCCGCAGCTCGACATCATCCGCAACGACTACAAGGCCGGCGTGCAGGCCGCCGCCGAGGCGGACGAGCGCTACCGGGAGATGGTCGAGCGGTTCTGGTTCCACCTGACCAGCGCGGCCAACTCCGACGGGCGCTGGCCGCCGCCGCCGCGCAAGACCAGCCGGCACCATCGCGAGTGGGTGGAGCGGGAGATCGTCGGGGCGCGAGAGGCCCTGGAGGAACTGAAGCGGGCCGTGCGGGCCGACGTCGCCGTGACGGCGCAGACGCCCGTCGCCTCGATGGCCGGCGCGGAGGTGCGGGCCGACGACGGGCCGATGCCCGACCCGGCCGGCCTGAACTGGAAGGAGCTCCAGGACGAGCTTTACAAGGCCTATCAGCTCTGGGACGCAACGGCGACGGCCGAGGAGGGGCGCCGGCGCGTCGAAGCCATCCACGAGGAGTATCGCCGCCGGGGCGTCCACCCCGGCCCGCCCGTCTTCTGAGCCGGAGCGGCTCCAGAGGCGGGGCTCAGGCCTCCGGCACGGCCTCCTCCACAAGCGCGCGCAGCTTGTCCAGGCCGGTGCGGGCGACCGCCGCAGCCTCCTGAGTCCAGTAGCTCTCGTTGAACAGCTCCAGCGAGAGCGGGCCCCGGAAGCCAATGGCGTCCAGGTCGCGCAGTATCTGCACGAGCGGCGCCGCGCCGTCGCCCGGATACACTCGATCGGCGTCGGTCAGCTCGGCGGCGGGCGCGTCCGGGTAGTCGTTGACGTGCATCAGCCCGATCGCGTCCGGCCCGAGCAGGGCGAGGCCCTCGAACGGGCTGCCGCCCTTGTACATGTGGAAGACGTCGGCCAGCACGCAGGCCTCGCGCCGGCCGCTCTGCACGGCCACGCAGACGGCCTCACCCAGGCGGCGCAGGCTCCGCGACATGCCCCAGAACTCGACCATCGGCGCCACCCCGAACTCGGCACCCACCTCGACCAGCTCGGCGTATCGGTCGGCCGCCGCCATGAGGTCCAGGCCCTCCACGTCGGCGGCGCCATAGGGCGGCGCGGCGAGCCGGGGGCAGCCGAGCCGCGCGAGCATCTCCATGTTGCGCCGGGCCTCCTCGAAGCCCTTGCGCCGGAGCGCGTCGTCGTCCACGATCCACTCGAAGAAGCCGATGGCGTTCTCGATGGCGAGCCCCAGGTCGCCGGCGCGCCCGGCCACGTCCTCCAGGGAGCCGCCGCCGGCCACGTGGGCGTCCATCTCGCGGATCCACGGCTCGATGCCGTCGTAGCCGGCCTCGGCGACGAGTTCGACCTCCTCGACCAGGGCCAGCCCGTGGCCCCTGACGGTGCTCGTGTTCAGGCAGTAACGGAACGGTCCGTCGTTCATGGCGATCTCCTTCACGGGTTGGGGTCGCCGCCTTTCTCTCACCGCGCCTCCCCCCTGTCAAACGCTGACGCCGAAACCGCCTTCACGCCCCGCCCCCGAAGTGCTAACATGGCGGCAGGCGCGAGCAGCGCTCACGAGGCGCGGAGCCGCAAAGACAGCCATGAGCATCGAGCATTACGCGTTCGGGATGATCACGATTGACGGCCAGACCTGCCGCTCGGACGTCATCATCTGGCCGGAAGGGGTGGACGACTCCTGGTGGCGCGTCGAGGGGCACAGCCTCTGCCGGGAGGACCTGGAGCCGGTCTTCGCGCACGGGCCGGAGGTGCTCGTCATCGGCACGGGCGCGCACGGCGCGATGCAGGTGCCGCCGGAGGTCGTCCGCCACATGGTCGGGCGCTGCGGCGAGGTCCACGTCGAGCGCACGGCGAAGGCGGTCGCGCTTTACAACGAGCTGTCCGGCGGCGGGCGGCGCGTCGTGGCCGCCCTGCACCTGACGTGCTGAGGAAAACAGGGACAGTTACCTATTTCCCGCCGGTGAGGCGGCGGCAGGCTTCGAGGTACTTTTCGGCCGTCTTCCGCACGACCTCGTCCGGCAACTCGGGCGAGGGCGGCTCGTGGTCCCAGCCGGTCTCGTCGAGCCAGTCGCGGACGTACTGCTTGTCGTAGGAGGCCTGCGGCCCGCCGGGATGGTAGGCGTCGGCCGGCCAGAAGCGCGACGAGTCCGGCGTGAGCACCTCGTCCACCAGCGTGAGCTCCCCGTCGCAGAGCCCCCACTCGAACTTCGTGTCGCTGATGATGATGCCGCGCGCGCCGGCGTAGTCGGCGGCCCGCTTGTAGACGTGGATGGACAGGTCCCTCACGCGGTCGGCCAGCTCCCGGCCGACCATCTCCCGCACTTCCGGCATCGAGAGCGGCAGGTCGTGGCCC
>LJUE01000225.1 GCA_001303885.1 Planctomycetes bacterium SM23_32
CATCTTCCCGGCGAGGACAAGGCCCGATACGACCTGAGCCGCCAGCTTGTGCAGCAGACCACCGAAGAACTGCCCGCCCTTGACCGCCGCACGAAGGTGGACCGTGCCGAAGAGCAGCTCGCGGCAGGCATCGCAGCCTGCGAGGCGGGCGACTACCTGGCGGCCAGCCGCTACCTGAAGGCGTCGGCAGGCTTCGACGTCGGCATGGGCTGGCTGGACAACCGCGCTCTGCGCAGGACCCGCGCCAAGGTGGAAGGCACGCTGGACGAGCTGCGGGCCGCCTTCGAGAACGGCAAGCAGCTCTACGCGCAGGGGCAGCTTGAGCAGGCCCGTGCCGCCCTCGCCACGGTGAAGGACAGCCCGTTCAGCATCGGCGCTCAGGAGGTGCAGGAGGCCGAGAAGCTCGTGGCCGCCGTTGACCACGAGATGGCCCAGCAGAAACTGGCCGCCATGGAGGCCCGGCGGCAGGCCGCCGCCGACCTGCTGGCCGGGGCCAAGGCGAACATGGACGCCCAGAACTACCAGGCGGCCTCTGCCGACCTGACCGAGCTGGTCGAGATGACGGACTACCTGAGCCAGGAGCAGGCCGGGCTCTTCCAGGGCCTGTGCGCCGCCCTGCGTGAGGCCACCGGCACGGACCCCACCATGACAGCCGAGGAGAAGGTGGCGGAGGCCGAGCGGCTCTACGAGCAGGGCATGCAGGCCTATGGGGACCAGCAGTTCGCCGACGCCGCGGGGCTGCTGGAGAGAGCGGCCCGCCTCGACGTTGACCTGGGCCGCCGGCGCAACCGCCGGCTGGCCGACAGGCTCCAGGAGGTGCAGCAGACACTGGCCGGGCTGCGGGAGGACCTGGAGCAGGCCGGCGAACTGGTGCAGGGGCATGAGTACGACGAGGCGATCAGGATGCTGCGGGGGATCGAAGCGAGCGGCGTGAACATCGGCGATGAGCAGACGGCCGAAGTCGGCAGTCTGCTGGCCGAGGCGGAACGCCTGCTCGCCGAGCAGGAAGCACGCCAGGAGCAGCAGCGCCGCGACCGGGCGGCTGAGCTGCTGGTCGCCGCGAAGGAGCTGGCGAATCGGGGAGACCACGTCGCCGCCTCCGCCAAGCTGAATGAGCTGGCCGCCCTGGAGGAGTACATGACCGAGGCGCAGAGGGACGAGTCGCTGGCCCTCAAGGACGCCATTGCCGGGGCGCTGGAGGCGGCCGACATCGAGATGCGCCTGAAGCGCGCCCAGGAGCTGGCCGAGCGGGCGGAGCAACTCCTGGCGGCACAGGGCGCCGTGCGGGCCATGGTTGATGAAGCCGACGCTGCCCTGGCGAAGGGCGATCCGAAGGCTGCCGAGGAGTCCCTTGTGGGGGCCCAGCAGGCGCGGAAGAAACTCGATCTCGCCGCCTCGCCCACGCTGGCTGAGATGGCGGTCGAGGTGGAGGGGAAGCTGGCGTCCGTGCGCGCCGAGCTGGCGCGCATCGCGCAACGGGAAGCGGCCCAGGCGCAGCTTGCCGCCCTGGTGGCCGACGCCCGGGGGTTAGCTGCCGACGACCTGCTGGCGGCCGAGCAGAAAGTGGTCGAGTTCCTCGACTTCGCCGAACGGGAAGGGCTGACGCTCGCTGCCGAGCAGGCGGCGGTGCGCGACGACGTGCGGCAGGCAGTCGAGGCTCGGTACGGACCGGGCCGTCGCCTCCGCCCCGAGCTTTACGTGGTCACCGAGAAGTACCGCAACCTCGCCCTCGGTAAGCTCATCGCCGCCCAGCGCGAGGCGGCGGAGCAGCAGCAGACGGCCGACGCCCTCGCCGGCCTGCTGTCGCAGTGCAGGGCCGAGGTGGAAGGCGGGGAACTGGAGCAGGCTCTGAACCGCGCTGAAGCCATCGTGCAGATGGCCGGCGAGGAGCGGCTGGCCGGGCCGGCCCTGGCGCGGGTGCTGGAGCAGACGGCGTCGTTCCTGGACGCCGAGTTCGAGGGGGCCCTCGCCGCTGCCTATCCCGGCGCCCAGGACGTGGCCGCTGAGGCCCTGGGGCGCGCGCGTCTGGCTGCCGCGCGCCTGCTGGCCGAGTTCTACCTGGAGGTTAACGCCCCCGAGCTGGCTGAGCCCTACCTCAGGATGATCGAGGGCGATCCCGCGTTGGCCGTCTGGGCCAAGGCATCCCTCGCCCAGACTGAGGCGCTCAAGCGCGAGGCCGACCGGGCGCGCCTGGCGCAGGTGAAGGGCGAGGCCGACCGCGTCCTGCAGCTCGCCCAGCAGCTTCACGACCTGGCCCGCGACGGGCAGTTGGCGAAGGCCCCTGCCGTGCGCCGGGAGCTGGCCGACGCCCGGCTCACGCTGCAAGTCACGAAGGCCCGCAGCGCACTGGCCCGCGGCGCCTACACGGAGGCTTCCCGGCTGATGGCCGAAGCGTCGCTTGAGGGCGTCAGCGAGGACGTCGTGGAAGATGCTTACGATCCGGTCAGGGCTCGGCTCGAGAAGCTGAAGATCGTCGCAACGAAGCTCGCGGCAGCCGAGGCGGCCTTCGAGCCGCTTGACGCCGCCGCCGTCGCCGCACGTTTGCGCGAGGCCGCTGCCGTCCAGGTCGACTCCAAGCCCCTGGGCATCAAGCGCGAGGCCCTTGCCGGCGCCCTCGACACCGTTCTGGACATGCAGGAGGGCGAGATTGCCCTGCGCGCGCGGGCCGCGGGCCTCGCTGAACGCATCGCCGGCCGCCTGAGCCAGGTGCAGCTGCGAGAGCAGGCCTGGGAGCAGTACCGCTCTGCCCTCGCCATGTTCCTGGCGGACGAGGAGGGCGCGCAGGCGGCTGCCGCTCAGGCCGTGGTCTCGGGCGGCCTGCGGGCCTCCGAAGTGGCCACGGCCCGGGAAGTGCAGCAGGCCCTGGCCGGCAGCGCGGAGTCCCCCGACGCCGTAGCGGCGCAGAGGAAGCTGGCCGACGCGAGGGCCGCCTATGCGCTGGAGAACTACGCCAGGGCCGCCGACCTGCTGGATGAACTGAAGGGCATGCCGGGCTGCGCCGCCAGCGCGACGATGCAGGCCGATGCCCGCAAGCTGGACGAGCAGATCGCGGGCAAGGAGCAGAAGGCTCGCGAGCTCTACGCCCAGGCCGTCGAGGCCTATGGGGCCCAGGACGTCGACCGCGTGCGCAAGCTCACCCGCAAGCTCAAGGCGGAGTACGCCAACACCAAGACTTACCAGCGCCACCACTGAGGAGGCCCGGGCAGCATCCGGCCGGCAGGTGCGCCTGCAAGGGCGCCTGAAGGCCGCCCGGGAAGGTTTTTCTTGACAATGGGGTGGCTTTTCGCCCTAATACTAACCGGCTTGGCGCCGGTGCGGGAAACTTCTGGGAGCCCTTGTGCTTCCGGCGCCCGCCCGGCTCGTTCGACGCCGTGACAGGAACAGATGACCGGAGGCCAAGGATGCTAAGGAAGATCGGGGCGTTGTCTCTCGGCCTGATGTGTGTGATCGCCGTCTGGTCTTTCGCCGGCGTGTCGGCTGCGGAGGAGGCCCCCACCATCGGCGAGCTGGAGGCGTTCGCGGGCACCGCGGAGGAACCCGCCGCCGTAGATGTGGACGGCTCCATCGCCGAGGCCGAAGCCAAGCTGGCCGAGGACAAGCCGTACGTGGCCAGGTCCATGGCCCTCGAACTGCTGAAGCAGGAGCTCACCGCCGCCCAGCGGACCCGCCTCAACAAGGTGGCCGCAGCGGCCGACAAGGCCATCCAGGGCCAGGCGGCCCAAGCGGCGGCCGCCGCAGAGCCAGAGGTCGCCCCCGCGCTCGTCTCCAAGGCCGACCAGATCCTGGCCGAATACGTCCGCAAGCTCCAGGTCGAACAGGAGGCCAGGAGGGCCCAGGCCGCCGAGCTGGTCGAAGAAGCCAAGCACCAGCTCTACGTCGAGAACAAGCCGGAGAAGGCCTACGAGCTGGCCAAGAAGGCAATGGTTCTCGACCCCGAGAACACCGAGGCCGACGACGTCAAAACCGAGGCCGGCCTGCAGCTGGGCGAGGAGGCCGACAAGGTCAAGTTCACCGCCGACAAGGAGGTCGTCCTCCAACCGGTCAGGAAACAGGCCGCCCTTCAGGCCCTGGATAACCTGATCGAGAGCGGCAAGGAACTCAACGCCAAAGGCGAGCACGAGGAGGCCCTCAAGCAGCTTCGCCGCGCGCGGGCCAACGTCTCCGCCCTGTCCGTCTACATGGACATGAGCAGCGAGCGCCGCCAGGTGGAGAACCTGATAGAGGACGTCCAGGCCGACTATGAGGAGGCAAGGCTCGACCTGGCGCAGACCCAGAAGCAGGAGGCACAGGCCGAGGCCCAGGAGCAGATTGACCGCATCGCCGACGTGAAGCGCAAGGAGCAGGCGCGCCGCTTCGACGAAGTCACCAAGCTGATCGAAGACACGAACTTCGACGAAGCGCGGCTGGTCCTGGAGGACATGGGCATGGAGGACCCGGCCGACGAGCTCGTGCCCCTGATGCTCAAGCAGCTCAGCGACGCCGAGAACGACTACGAGATGAAGCGCATCAACGCCGCGCGTGAACGCGGCGACGTGAAGCTCGGGCAGTGGGAGTCCGAGCGGGAGATGATGCCCGAGGACATATTCAACTACCCGGACAAGGCGTTCTGGAACGAAGTGGTGCTCAAGCGTCCCGACCTGCCTCAGGCCTGGCGGGAGGACATGGAAGAGCGCACGGGCTCTCTCTACCCCTCGGCGCGCCTCGCGGTGGAGAGGTCCGCCGAAGACCAGGCGGTCTACGACCACCTGGACGACAGAGTGCCCCTTTCGTTCTCCGAGACGCCTCTGACGAGCGTGGTCGAGTTCCTCCAGCAGACGACCGAGGTCGAGTACGTCCTGGTGGACAGGGACGCGCTGGCGCTGACGTCGGTGACGCTGACGCGTGAGACGACGCTGCGCAACGCCCTGGACCTGATCACCGAGCAGACGGACACGGACTGGAAGGTCGAGCGAGGCGCCGTCAAGATCGGCCCGCCCGAGGCGCTGCGCGACTACCAGTGGCTCGTCTACCCCGTCCAGGACCTGTTGCTGAGCGTCAGCGACACGGCCACGGTGATCGGGCTCGGCGGGACGTCGGGGCGGGGCGGCATCTCGGGCGGCCGGGGCGGCTTCACCGGCGGCGGCACGGGCACCAGTACCGGCAGGACGGGCGGAGGGCTGGGCCAGTTTACCCCCGCCGATTTCGACGTCAGCTCGCAGTTCG
>LJUE01000022.1 GCA_001303885.1 Planctomycetes bacterium SM23_32
CATTACGGCGGCCGTCGGCGGGCACCTGCCGGGCTGGCGCCTGGCGCTCTACCTGGAGGGCCCCGACCCTTTCAGCGAGGCCAGCAGCCGGCAGATCACGGCGTACTTCTGGACCGCCTCCATCGTACTGCTCTTCACCGGCGTCGTCGTGTCCCTGGTCGGCCGCTACCTGCTCAGGCAGGTCAGGCTCACACGGCTGAAGAACGACTTCATCGCCACGGTCTCCCACGAGCTCAAGACGCCCCTGTCCTCGGTGCGCATGCTGGTGGACACGCTCCTGGAAGGCAACTACCGGGACACCCAGCAGGCCCACGAGTACCTGGAGCTGGTCTCGAAGGAGAACGAGCGGCTCAGCCGGCTGATAGACAACTTCCTGAGCTTCTCGCGCATGGAGCGGGACAAGCGGGCCTTCGAGTTCGAGGACGTGGCGCCGGGCCGCATCGTGGAGACGGCGGCCGGCCTGGTGCGGGACCGGTTCCAGGCCCAGGGCTGCCGCTTCGACGTGGAGGTGGCGCCGGACCTGCCGTCCCTGAAAGCCGACCGCGACGCGCTGGTCACCGTCGTGCTCAATCTGCTGGACAACGCGTTCAAGTACTCCCAGAATGACCGCCAGATCGCCCTGAGGGCCTACCAGGCGGACGGCGCCGTGTGCCTGGAGGTGGCGGACAACGGCGTCGGCATGTCGCGCCGCGCCGTGCGCAAGGTCTTCGATCCCTTCTACCAGGCGGACCGCAGCCTCTCGCGCAGCGTGGGAGGCTGCGGGCTGGGGCTGAGCATCGTCAAGTTCATCGTGGACGCCCACGGCGGCTCCATTGACGTGCAGAGCCGGCCCGGCGAGGGGAGCACCTTCACCGTGAAGCTCCCCCGGCGAGCGGCATCGGCCCAGCCGTAGGAGGCAGCCGACAGATGGCAGGCGAAAGCGTCCTGATCGTCGAAGACGACCCCACCATGCTGCGGGGGCTCAAGGACAACTTCGAGTTCAAGGGCTACAGCGTGATGACGGCCACCGACGGCGAGCGCGGCCTGGAGCTGGCCCTCGACCGCCGGCCGGACCTCATCGTGCTGGACATCATGCTGCCCGAGATCAACGGCTACGAGGTCTGCCGCCTGCTGCGCCGGGAGGGGATCGAGACACCCATCATCATGCTCACGGCCAAAGGGCAGGAGTCGGACATCGTGCTGGGGCTGGAACTGGGCGCCGACGACTACGTCACCAAGCCGTTCAGCATCCGCGAGCTGCTGGCGCGCGCGAATGCCTTCCTGCGCCGCCGCCGCGATGAGGAGCCGCAGCAATACGCGTTCGGCGAGTTCCGGCTCGACCTGGCAGAGCACCGGCTGTCGCGCGGCGACGCCGAGGTGCCGCTCACGCCGAAGGAGTTCAGCCTGCTCGAGTTCTTCGCCCGTCGGGAGGGCCGGGCCCTCACGCGCAACGACATACTCAAGGCCGTCTGGGGGCACAGCGTCTTCGTGACCGAACGCAGCGTGGACCGCTGCGTCAACACGCTGCGCGCCAAGGTAGAGGCCGACCCCGCCGACCCGACCTACATCCGGACGATCCGGGGCATCGGCTACCGCTTCGAGGTGCCGCAGCAGTGACGTCCGCCCCGGCGACACCGTCAAGGTCAAGCTGACGGTCACCAACGACTGGGAGGAGCAGGACGTCATCAAGGTGAGGCTGGAAGCGACGGCGGAGGGTTGCCCCTTCGGGCTGGGAGGCTCACGGGAATGGAAGGTCAGGCTTGAGCCCGGCCAGAGCCGGACCTGGCGCGTGAGGTTCACGGTGCCCCACCTCCCGCTGTTCCGGCCCGTCTCCATCCGCGTCAAGGCCGTCGCCAGGGGACGCCGCAGCGACACGCGGGACAGGGACACGCTGAGGATCACCATCGCTCCGTCGCCGTAGGCAGGTGGCCGGCGGACACGACCGCCCGGCGGCCCCCCACTGGCGCCGCTCCGGGCCCGGCTACTCAGCGCGGCCGCGGGCAGGCCATCCGGCATCCGCAGGGCGGCCGCCCGTCGCGCGCCGCGCCTACTGCATCTGGCGCACGCAGACCTCGATGCCCTCCTCGTCGGCCAGCAGCTCGATCAGCTCCGACGTGTCGGTCTGCCCGTAGTGGTAGGGGTAGAGGATGCCGGGCCGGAACGCCCTGGCGGCGTCGGCCACCATCTCCGGCGTCATCGTGTAGGGCAGGTTCATCGGCAGGAAGGCGACGTCTATGTCCCGCAGCGCCTTCATCTCCGGCGTGTTCTCCGTGTCGCCCGCCACGTAGACGCGCCTGTCGCCGAACGCAATGATGTATCCGTTTCCCTCCCCCGGCGGATGGTAGGGGACGCCCGGCGAGCGCACGTGGACGACGTTGTAGGCGGGCAGGGCCTCGATCGTCAGCCCGTGGCTCGTCGTCACCTCCCCGTTCGCCATCACGGTGGCTCCGTCCACCGCCTCCGCGCACTCGGGGGGCAGGATCACCTCCGTCCCCTCCTTGCGCACGAGGCCGATGGCCTGCGGGTCCAAGTGGTCCCCGTGCCCGTGCGTGACGAGGATGAGGTCCGCCCTCGGCATCTCGGTGTAGTCCGCCTCGCGCGAGACGGGGTCAACGTGGATGACCGTCCCCCCGAACGTGAACATCAGCGTCCCGTGCCCCACGAACGTGATCGTCAGGTCTCCGTGCGACGTCGGAATCGTGTCCTCCTCGAACATGGCGCGCCTCCCCTCGTATTGTGCGCATCCTCCGCCGGCTGCCAGCGCCAGCATCCCCGCAAGGACCGCCGTCCATGCACACGGCTTCATCGCCGCCCCCTGTCAAGCAACGCGGACCGCTCCCTAACATAGCGTACGCCGGCCGACGTGCGCCAGTAGATGGACAGTCATGGGGCCATTGGCTGGCACCGGCCGCGCGCGCGTGCAGATGCGCCTGCGCCTGCCGACGGCCGCCGGACGTTCCTGATGGAGGTGGATGCCCTCTACTGCGACGTGATCGTGCAGCGGTGGGAGCAGTTCACGGGGCGGAAAGCAGAGCGCATCGCTGCGGTGGAGGAGGCGACCCATGCCGAGGGGTGAAAGGCTGTTCAGGTTCCTGGCGTCGCTGATGATGCGCGACTTCTACGGAACCGTTAAAACACGCTTCGAAGCGGGCAAGGTGACGCACGTCGAGACGGCGACCAAGCGGACGTGGGAGTACCAGGAATTACCAGTGGGAACGGACAGTCTGTCGACGCCAAGCCACAGAACCCGTCCGTGAAGGCGCTCGCTCTGCAGACCCCGGGTTGACGCTAACGGAGGCGACCATCATGCGGGTGCGAAGGGGGGAGGCAGTCTCAGGCCCCGAGTTCTTCGGCCTCCTGTGGGAAGACTGCGCGTTCTGTGCTGAGCTTGGGCGCGTGACGTTGGCTGCGGGTCGACTCGAGAGCGCCCTCAAGCAGTACGTCTCTGCCCGAGTGCCCGGATCAGACACAGACAAGGCAACGCTTGGCAGGCTGATAGGCTACTGCGAGAAGCATAGCTGCCTCGATCGGCTGTTACCTGCCCTCCGGATGTTGAAGGAGCAGCGGAACTATCTCATCCACAGCATTCATGCACTTCTCTTCGGCTTGGTTGAGGAGACGATCCTGGAGGGGTCTGGGCTTGTCGACTCCGACGTCGCCACGTATACGGAACGAGCGTGGCAACTCAAGGAGAATCTCCTCGGGCTTGCCGAGGTAGTCGAAGGTGCTTGACGCGGCATTGACGTCTCAAGCCTGACGGTTCGGCCGCCAAGCGTTGAATGGTCGGGCCCGACCGGTCGGAAGACGAAAGACAACAGTGGCCCGGCCTCAGCGCGATCTGCAGCCCTGGGAGTCGCGCGGAAGCTGCTGTGGTCCAGCAAGCACCTGTTCGGTGTGAGGAGCATGATCAGATACGAGATCAGTCCAGACGTGGCGAACGATGCGCTGAATGCCTTGTTTGCTGACGCATGGCCCAATCACACGCCGCGCGACTTCTCGGCTGTTCTGTCGCAGAACCTTGGGCATATCTGTGCAATGCTCGACGGCGCCTTGGTTGGGTTCGTCAACGTAGCATGGGACGGGGACGAGCACGCCTTCCTGCTCGACCCAACTGTTCGTTCCGACCTGCAGCGGCACGGCATCGGCACTCAGCTTGTTCGCCACGCAATCGGCCTCGCCAAGTCTAAGGGCGCGGAGTGGCTCCATGTCGACTACGAGCCTCGTCTCGCCGAGTTCCATGCCAAGTGTGGATTCGTAGCGACTGAAGCAGGACTGGTGAATCTGAACGAGGAGAACACTGGACGGGATGTCGCGGACGACGTCTGACAGTGTAGCTCGGACGCAACACAGATAGGCATTGACGACTCAAGCCTGACGGGACACGCCGTCAGGCGTTGGATGATCAAGCCCGATGGTGCCGAGACACCAGCTCCGTGCGTCGGGCAGCCGGGAGACTCGGCCGGGCACGCCCGGGACGAGGCCGGTGATGGTCCAGTAGGCTTTCACGAACCTGTTTCCGACGAGGATTCCAGGAGCGGTATCCGCAGGAGGTGCGCCGCTGCCGGGGGCTCCCGCCCGTTGAACGGGCATTCTGCCGGGCTCCTGCGGCCGCCTCCCTTAGTCGAACCTGGGTCTTTCGTGCCGGTACCATTCGATGAAAAGGCGCAACCCCTCCTCGAACGGGTACTGCGGGTCGTAGCCCAGAACGCGCCGCGACTTGCTCAGGTCCGCGTAGGTGATCGGCACGTCGCCGGGCTGCTCGGGCAGGAGCTGCCGCTTCGCCGTCTTGCCCAGGTTCTCTTCGATGAGGGAGATCAACCGGTTGAGCTCGACCACCCGCGACTCACCCAGATTGAACACCTCGTATCCGACCGGCGTGTCAATGGCCTTGACCACGCCCTGCACGACGTCCTTGCAGTAGGTGTAGTCCCGCCGGGACGTGGCGTCGCCGTAAACGGGGATGGGCTTGCCCTGGTCGATCAGTTGCGTGAACTTGTAGACGGCCATGTCCGGCCGCCCCCACGGACCGTAAACCGTGAAGAACCGCGCGCAGGCCACCTGGAGGCCGTGGAGGTGGTGGTAGGTGTAGCAGAAGAGCTCGGCCGCCCGCTTCGAGGCGGCATAGGGCGAGATGGGGCACGCGACGGGATCGTCTTCGACGAACGGAACCCGCCGGGTCGCTCCGTAGATAGAGGACGTGGAGCCGAAGACGAACTTGCCGACCTCATGGCGTCGGGCCAGCTCCAGCAGGTTGATGGTGCCGCGGCAGTTGACGTCCTCGTACGACGCCGGCTCCTCCACCGAATGCCGCACGCCGACGCTGGCGGCCAGATGGGCAATGGCATCAATGCGCTGGTCCTGAAAGACGCGTTCGCAGGCGTCCCGGTCGCGCACATCCGCCTCGTAGACAGGGAACTCACGGATCTTGAGCAGCTGCGCCAGGTTGGCCCGCTTGATGCGCGGGTCGTAGTACGAACTGAAGTTGTCAAGGCAGACTACGTCCCGCCCTTCCTGCAGCAATTGCTCGACAAGATGGGAACCGATGAAACCGGCGCCGCCCGTCACCAGGACCGCCATTCTCCCCTCTCCTCTTCACGCGAAGAACGCAGCAGCACTGCGGCCGGGCATCTTACCCCGTGGGACCGGCCGAATCAACGCGACGAGAGCCCTGCCCCCTTTGCACCCCGGCGACCCGGGTTCCCGCGGACAGCATGTGGTTGCCGCGCGGATGATCGGGGGGGTATCATAGACGCTCTGTTCGCGGTCGACGGCGCACGCGCGTGTGAGAAGCCACCGCCTGTCAGGCGACCAGCAGGAAGGCGCACAGAGCATGTCATGCCCCCGCGTCAGTATCGTGATCCCGGCCTACAACGAGGAAGAGTGCATCGCCGACTGCGTCGAGGAAGTCTGCTCGGTTATGGACGGTCTGAGCGAAGCCTACGAGGTGATCGTCGTTGACGATGGCAGCACGGACGGCACCCTGGACCAACTGCGCGCCCTGAAGTCCCGCTTCCCGCAACTGCGCGTGCTGAGCTTCGAGGCGAACGCCGGCGAGACCGCAGCCATGGACGCGGGGCTGAAGAACGCGCGTGGCGAGTTCGTCGCCACCATGGATGCCGACCTCCAGAACGATCCCGCGGACATACCCCGCATGTTGGAGCTGGCCGGGCAGTGGGACGTCGTCTGCGGGGTGCGCGCCGGGCGTCGAGACTCCCTGCTGCGCCGCATCTCGTCCCGCATAGCCAACTCCACCCGCAATCGCCTGACGCACGAGAATATCCGCGACGTGGGCTGCACCTTGAGGGTCTTCCGCGCGCCCTGCCTGAAAGGCCTCAAGCTCTACACCGGCATGCACCGTTTCCTGCCGACGCTCCTTCGCATGGACGGCTGGTCAATAACCGAAGTGCCGGTCAACCACAGGCCGCGCACCAAGGGCCGGTCGAAGTACGGCGTCTGGAACCGGCTTTTCAGGGCACTCTACGACCTGTTTGGCGTGCGGTGGATGCAGGCGCGTTGGCTCCGTTACAGGATACGCGAGGAGCTGTAAGACTCAGCCCATTTGCACCGGGGGCTGGCTGATCTTCCTTACCCCGGCTTCCCGCGGGACGTGTCGTCGTCTTACCAAGGAGCACGCAAGATGCAAAGCCGACCGGACGCGTCTATGGGAGCGTTTGCAGCACGCCACACGTTGCGCGACGTGCTCATCGTGGTCCTTTTCGGCTCCGTGCTTGTCTTCCCCTCCTTCTTCACGCGCGACCCGTGGAATCCGGGGACCCTCCTGCTCGTCTACTTTTTCGGGCGCAGGCTCCTGATGATGAACAGAGCAGCCCGTCCGTCGGTCAGCGGACGCTCGCCGGCCTCGATGCAGCGGACGAAATGCGCAATCTCGGTCCGCAGCGGCTCGTCCGTGCCGATCTGCGGCGCCCACATGTCCCCCATCCGGTAGCCCACGCGGATCCTGTATGCCTCTTCGACGTCGCGGCCCACACTGACCCCCCGATCGTAGACCTTCACCTTCTCGTCAGGGTCCAGGTCGTCATAGACCACCATCTTCTGGCTGCCGCTGATGAGCGTCTTGCGCACTTTCACGGGGGCCAGCCAGTTCACGTGAATGTGCGCTATCAGGCTCTGCTCGAAGAAGAGCGTCAGGTAGGCGACGTTCTCGGGCGTCCCGGACACATGGCTCATGCCAACTGCAGATACGGCCACCGGCCGGGAAGGTAAGACGTAGTTCATGATTGACAGATCATGCACCGCCAAGTCCCACAAGACGTTCACGTCCCGCTGGAAGAGCCCCAGGTTGATCCGCACCGAGTCGTAGTAGTAGAGCTCTCCGAGCGCGCCGCTCTGCGCCAACTCGCGGATCTTGCGCACGGCGGGCGCGTAGACGAAGGTGTGGTCCACCATCAGCACTCGGCCGCGCCGGTCGGCCTCTTCGATCAGGCGCTCCGCCTGCTCCGAGGTCTCCGTCAGCGTCTTCTGCACGAGCACGTGCTTGCCGGCTCGGAGGGCCTCCGTCGCCAGTTCGAAATGGCTGGCCACTGGCGTGGCGATCGCAACGGCCTCCACCCGGCTGTCGGCAAGCAGCCTTCGGTAGTCTGAGAGGGCCTCGATGCCCGGATACCGGGCCTGCGCCAGGGCCAATCGCTCCGTCCGTTGATCGCTTACGGCAACGAGGCGCACTTCAGGCGACTACGCGAAGTTCCGCGCCAGATTCGGCCCCCAGTAGCCATACCCGATAACGCCAGCCCCGATCATCTCAGCCCTCCCCGCTCGCGCCTGTCCTGGCGGCGTCCTGCGTAGCCGACATCATACCCAATCGGCCAGAGCTTATCCCACGGCCTCCGACCCGCGCTCTTCCTGCACAGCGGCTGCAGCCCTCCAGGACCGGCGGTACCACTTCAACCCCCGCCAGACGACGACGAACCAGATGGCGGCCAGCAGGATGCAGGCCACCCCTTTCCCCACCGAGAGCTGGGCGACCCCGGCACCCAGGAGCGTCGCGGGAATGGCTCCCGGGAGCGTCCCGATCGCCGTGCCCACAAGGAAGTCGCGGTGACTGACGTGGGTCAGCCCCAGCACACTGCTGATCCAGATGCCGCTCAAGGGCATCTGCCTGATCAGTACGACCGAGACGACTCCTTTCTCGGCGATCAGATGAGCGTGTCTGCCTAGCTTGGGCCATTTCTTCAGCGCGAACTCGCGCCCGCCCCAGCGCACGAAGAGGAACGTTGCATACGAACCGATCAGGGCGCCGACCTCCGCCCACAGCAGCCCGGAAAGGAAACCGAACGCCATCCCCGCGATGGGGCAGAACAGCAAGCGCGGGCAACCGATGGCAATCAAGGCGGCCGCGGCAGTGACGAAAACCGCTGGAGCCGTCCAGCCCAGTCCCCTGAGCCAGGAACTGAGCTGATGCACCTCCGTGAGCACTCGCCTGAGCGGGGTCAGGTATACGAGCCCCAGTGCAGCGGCCAGCGCCACGAGCATGAGCACGACCCTCACACGGCCGCCCCCCTGCGGTATCTCCGCCATGCCGGCTCCTGCACCAGGACGGACGGGGGTGGCCTCCCCGGGCGAGCCCAAGGCGTCGCGCCCGCTGTCGTACTCAGCGTTGCCCATTAGCCGCAAGCTCTCTCATCTCTTGGCCCGACAACCGAGAGGCCGCAAACAGAGTCCGGCGCCATCCACCCTCAACTGGCCCTTCATCTGAATCCACGAGGGGTCGGAGTCCGCCGAAACAAAAGGCGTCCTGGGCTGTCGCGAACGGTCCTCAATCCATTACAGGCGCAACGCCAGGCAATCCCTCAGATGGCCCGGCATTGCAGGCGCGGCCCCGGGCCTTTCCTATCATAGCTGCCTGGCCGCCGACTTCAAGAGCGGCCGAACCCGGGCGGCTGCCGGCCTTCTGGCTACAGTCAAGTTCAGAGTGTTGCCTGTTTGCGCGGTGCTGGGGAATCTGAGACAATCCTGCGCGATGGCGTGCCATCGCGCTCTCACAACCAGCCGATCGGGCCAAGCAGGCCCGGCATATGGAACACAGAGCAACCTGATCCATGCATGCGCCCTGCCCGCCAACACAGCCTCGGCCTGATGCGGCCCCGGACGACGCAGATCCCAAGGGAGAGGCGCTCTGCAGCCTCCGGGGACATGGGCGAGAGGCCGTCCTGCTCTGCTGCCTGCTGCTTTACGCCGGGATCATCTGGATATGGGGAGTAGGCCGCCTGGACATTGCTCATTCCATGGAGGCCTCCAGGGCGGTAGGCGCGCGGACAATGATGCGCACTGGCGACTACCTGATCCCTCGTATCGGCGAACGCGTCAACCTGGTGAAGCCGCCGCTGTTCTACTGGGCCGTGACGCTGGCCTCGCGGCCCGGCGGCGAAGTGACCGAGACGACTGTCCGGCTGCCCTCGGCGCTCTCTGCCATGGCGGTTCTGCTGGTGGTCTACCTGGCAGTGCGTCCTGTCTTCGGGGCGACGACAGCATTCGTTGGCTGCCTCATCGCAGCGACGCTCCCCATGGTCTTCGGCGCGGCAAGGGTCGGCGAGGTGAACATGCTGCTGGCCCTGACCGTAGCCTGCTCGCTGTTCGCAGCCTTCTACATGCTGGAGGGACCGCGTTGCCGGTGGGCCTTCGCGGCGCTGTGCGGCGCGGGCCTGGCGGCAGGGCTCATGACGAAGGCGCACCTTGTACTGCTGTTCTTCGTCCCCACCGTGTTGCTCTACCTCGGCTACTCCAACGGCGGGCGGCTGGCAACCGATTGGCGTTGGTCGCTTGGCTACATGGCCGCCGTCGCCATCCTGCTTCGGTTGTCACTCGCGGCGGCCGTGCTCGCCGGCTTGGCCGGCGGCCTGCTCTACGTCGTCCCGGTCGGGATGCTGGTTTACTTCGGGCTGCACCGCCCGGCGTCCAGGCAGCAGGGCTGGCACTGGCTGGTCGTCCTGGTGGTGACGATTGCGCTGGCGGCCCCCTGGCCCCTGCTGGTCGCCCGGCAGATGGGCTATGGGGAGCCGCAGCAGGTGCTGGTGCGCGAGGGATGGCAGTTGGCCTCGCGCAATGTCGGAACCAGCAACACGGGGCCGATTTGGTACTACGCCGAGAGGCTACCCGTGGCCGCGCTGCCTTACAGCCTGCTCGTCTTCCTGGCGTTCGTCCCGGGATATGGCGCCGGCGCGTCGAGCCGCGAGCGCAGGATGCTCCTGCTGGCGAGGTGCTGGCTGGCCGGGAGCTTCGTGCTGTTCTCGGTGGTCAGCCCGGCACGGAGGATGCGGTACTTGCTGCCCGTCTTCCCGGCCGTTTCGCTGCTGGCGGCCGACGTCTTCGTGCGGGGCACGGCGGGCAGGCTAGGCCTGCGGATGAACCGGTACGTGCGACGCTGGGGGGCGGTCTGCGTGTACGCACTCCTTGCGGGTCCGGTCCTGCTTGCCGTTCTCTGGCTCGGGGCGGGGCTGGCGTGGTCGGGATGGGCGAGCGCGATGACGGCCGTCGCGGCAGCGGGCGCCTTCCTCGGCCTCTACCTGCTCCGGGCGCGGCAAAGCCGGTTGACCCCCCTGATTGCGCTCGCCCTCGTGTTCGTCGGCGGGAAGATGCTCATGGATTTCGGCTACTCGGAGGTGTCAAACCGCGAGGAATCGCCGCGGCTGGCTTGCGAGCACATCCGCGGCGGCGTTCCGCCGCGCGAGCGGCTGCACCTCCATGGCGAACTCCCAGTGGCCGCCCTCTTCTACCTTGATGCCGTCTCGTCCGGGTTTCGCACGGCGCTGGAGTCGCGGGGGCACGCGTTTGTCTGCGCGAGGCCGGGCAAGGGCGGGGCCATCGCCGTGCCGCCGGGCCTGCGCGGCACCGAGCTGGAAAGGGCCCGCTACGGCAAGGACGAACTCGTCCTGCTGAGGCTCGAGGAGGCTGTCCCGGCGCCGCCAATGCTGCGGAGAAGACCAGGCAAATGAGCAAGCTATCGGACAGACTTGCAGACCTGCTTCGAGGGTGTATGGCAGGGCTTGAATCGCCCTGGGGGAGAAGGGGGTTCTGGACACTGGTCATCGTTTACGGGGCGTTGCTTGGCATCGATGCGGTTGTGCGAGCCGAGTTCCCCAAGGAAGTCTACGTGGAGCGGCTCCGCTACGAAAGCCCGACGTGGATGGGCCGGCGGCAGGACACCCAGGCCAAGTATCACTCGTCGGAGTTCCAGCAGTTCCGTGGGCTGTCCTGGGGCGCGGTGCGGGAGGGGTTGGACGAATACGCCGACTTCGGCCACATTCGCGCCTATCCGCCGTTCTTCGCGCTCGCCTTCTTCCCGTTCGCTTTCTTCTGGCGGATCAGAGGGCTGGGCAGCGCGCTGTTCTTCGCGACCGGCTATGCCGGCGGACTGCTAACAGCCTGGTGGCTGGCGCGATGGTGGCAGCGCCGCGACGATCCGCCGTCGTTTGGCCTGTTTGCACTGACATGGCTGATCATGACGCCCTTCGTGGGCGCCGTGCTGGGCCGTTGCGAAACCGACATGCTGGTCGTAGTGCCGCTGGCTGCTGCTCTGCTGCTCATGGCCCGCAAGGAGAAAGAGACACTCGCCGGCTCTCTGCTCGGCTTCGCGGCCTCTTTCAAAGTGCTGCCGGGGCTGTTCGGCGTATACCTCCTGTGCCAGCGCCGGTGGCGTGCTGCCGCCGGCATGGTCCTGGGGGGGCTGCTGTTCACCGTGGTGCTGCCGGTGCTGGTGTGGAATCCCGAAGGTGCATGGCGGCGGCACGTGTCGTGGTACCGGCATGTCGTTGCTCCATACCATACGGGGGGGGCGACGGCCGTGATCGGCCGCCCTTACCGGAGCACAAACCAGTCTCTGACCGCCGCTGTCCACAGGTTCCTCACGCCCATCAGGGCGGGGAAGAGGGACGACATGCGGCGGGTGAATGTGGCAAGCCTCCCAAGCGCGACGGCGGCAAGGATAGCCTCCGGGTTGCGAGCCCTCGTGGCTCTCGGCCTCCTTGCGCTGTGGTTGCTGTGCTGGCGCGGGCAGCAGACCCCGGCACAGAGGGCTGCGCTGTTTGCCACCGTGCCGCTGGGGACCCTGCTGCTCAGTGAGGTGTCCCTGACGACTCATCACGTCACTCTCATCATCCCCATTGCCGTCATCCTGGCCCGTAGCATCTGCCTCGGGGATTCATGCTCTCGACGCGTCCTGTGGTGCGTAGCGTTGGCGCTGCTTGTTTGCACTGTTGGCGTCTCGAAGACAGTTCATCTCCTCTCACCCTTTCTTCTGGCCACGCTCATACTGCTCGGCGCCCTCCTGGCCATTGTGATCGGGGACTACTTGCGGGAGCGCCGGGATGGCACCGAGTCGCAGGCGAACGGGGCACTCCAGCCTGGCCGGACGGGATGACATTGCGCGGCGCCGCTGTGCAGACTCCCGGGTGTAGGTGGCCGCGCACTGCCGACGGAAGCCACAGATGGGACCATCGCCGGCCCGACTGGCGTGTGCGAATGCCCGGAGCGGACGCTGGGACCGCGGCCCCGTCAAGGGTCGCACGAGAAGCTGTGCCTTTCGAGGGATATGTCGGTCAGCAAGAAGACTCCGACGCTCACGAGACTGCCGACGACCGGGAGCTTCAGCCTACCCGGGATAGCCTGTGTTGAGGGAGTTGGGCAGGTCCACCGTTCGGACGTTCAGCCCGCCGCGCCTGCCCGCAAAGTACCCGCAGGGCCGAAGTGGCACCCCGTGCAGGATTCAAACCTGCGACCTTCGGCTCCGGAGGCCGACGCTCTATTCGCTGAGCTAACGGGGCACCGGGCAGGAGGTTCATTATATCCCGCCCGGTGCGGCTGTCAAAACGCCCCCCCCGCCCCTTGAGCCGCCCGCAAGCCCCGCTACAATGGCCCACCTGGCCCCTCTCGATCATCCCCGACGCCGGGAGCGACCGTGGACGTTGACGCCGTCTTCTTCGACGCAGGCAACACCCTGATCTACCCCGACCCGCCGGTCGGCCACGTTTACGCCGACGCACTGCGCCGGGCCGGCGTCAAGGCCGATCCCGAACTCATGGAGCGCCGCTTCCAAGACGCCTGGCTCGACCTGCGCAACGGACAGCCGCCGGGCGCGCTGGAATACGGAGCCGACGAGCAGGAGGCCATGGACTGGTGGCGTCGCGTCGTGCGCGCCAGCTTCGAGCCGTTCGGCCAGCCAGACGTTTTCGAGGAGGTATTCCAGCACCTTTGGGACCACTTCGCGTCGCCCGGCGCCTGGCGGCTATACGACGATGCGCTGCCCGCCATCGAGGCGCTCGAACGCAGGGGCAAGGGCGTGGGCCTGATCAGCAACTGGGACCGCCGGCTCGAATCCCTGCTGGAAGGCCTCGGCCTGGCCGAGCGGCTGAAATGGACCGTCGTCTCGTGCCGCGTCGGTGTCGAGAAGCCCGACCCGGCCATCTTCCGCCACGCGCTCAGCCGCTGCGGGCTGCCGCCCGAACGGGCGCTCCACGTGGGCGACAGCTACGAGCAGGACGTGCTCGGCGCCCGCGCCGCCGGCATGCGGGCGGCCTGGCTGGCGCGCGACGCCGCGACGCATGCAGCCCCCCCCGACGTGGTCATG
>LJUE01000023.1 GCA_001303885.1 Planctomycetes bacterium SM23_32
GGGCCGGCCTGCTCCGCTTCAATGAGCAACACTGGGAGAGGTTCACGGAGAGCGGCCGTATGCTGCCGGACGATGACGTCCGCGCGCTGCATCTTGACGAGAAGGGCAAGTTGTGGGTGGGCACGGCCGGAGGGGTCTCCTGCTTCGATGGCCACGGCTCGACGACGTACACCACCGACGACGGGTTGGCCGCCCACACCGTCAACTCCATCTGTACCGACCCGGCCGGACGCACTTGGTTCGGCACTCGCACCGGCGGCGTTAGTTGCTTCGATGGAAAGACCTGGCGCTCATGGACGACGAGAGACTTCCTGGCCGGCAACGACGTGCAGTGCCTCGCGGTCGACCTGGACGGCAGCATCTGGGTGGGCACGACGACGGGCGTCTCGCACATCGTGCTGAAGGAGCCGGAGTAGCCGATGGCGAAGTTCGGCCCGTATGAGGTCCGGGGCGGGGTCAGTGGACTTCGACGGCGACGATGCAGATGTCGTCGCGGTGGCGGGCGGTGCCCATGTACTCCTCGGTGTCGCTGATCATGCGCTGGATCAGGTCGCGGGGGATCAGGCGCGTGTGGGCGGCCACCAGCTCCTGGAGCCGACCAAGCCCGTACATCTCCCCCTCCTCGTTGAGCACCTCGTAGATGCCGTCCGTGAACCCCAGCACGATGTCGCCCACCTGCAGCTGGCGTTCGATGGTGGGGTAGTCGGGGTCGGCTGTGAAACCGACGGCGGGGCCGCATACGTCCACGCTGACCAGGGCCTCGGCGGAGCCTTCGCGCTTGCGCACGTGCAGGGGGGAGGGGTGGCCGGCGCAGGCAAGCGAGAGGGACCGGCTCTCGCCGTCGAGCATCATGAGGACGGCCGTGGCGTAGATCTGCGGCGTCATGGGGCCCAGCACGCTGCGGAAGCGGGAGTTGAAGTCCTGCAGCGCCTGGCTCGGCGTCTTATCGTTCAGATCAATGTAATCAATGACGGTCTTGACGATGCTGGCGACGATGGCGGCCCGGACGCCGTGGCCGCTGACGTCGGCGATGAAGATGGCGGCGCGGCCGTCCTCCAATCCTTCGATCTGGAAGAAGTCCCCCCCGACGGCCTGGGCGGAGGTGTAGGTGTGGGCGAAGCTGATGTTCTGGATCGCGGGGTACTGCTGAGGCAGCAGGGCCTCCTGGAGTCGCCGGGCCATGGCGATGCCCTGCTCGAGCTCGCGGTTGCGCGCCGTCAGTTCCTGGTTGACGGCGTCGAGGCGGGCGTTGACGTCCAGGAGCTGGCGGTTCTGCTCGGCGACCCGGTCGTGCAGGGCCTTCATGCGCACCAGGGTGCGCACGCGGGTCAACAGCTCGGCGGCCTCAAACGGCCGGCAGATGACGCCGTCGGCCCCGATGTCGAGCACCCGCTCCTGCTGGCCGTCTCCCTGGTCGGCAATGACGATGACGGGGACGGCCTCGGTCTCTGAGCGGGAGTGGAGGCGCTTGCAGAACTCCACGCCGTCTGCCTCGCTCATCTTGATGTCGAGCAAGACCAGCGCGGGGGCGTTCTCCTCCACCTTGCGGAGGGCGTCCTCGGGTTCCCACGCCTGCGAAAGCTCGAAGCCGGCCTCCCCGAGCTGGCCCTGCAGGACCTCCAGGTCCTCGGGGGTGTCGGTGACGACCAGGACGTTGCGGCGTTCGGCGTTGTTCTGGGAGCTTGCCATGGGGGATTGCGGGGCCGCACTGCCGCGCATGAAAGGAGTGCCCTGCCTGTGCTTCTATCTTAACCGCCGCGCCGGCGGGAAGGCAATAGCAGCGTCCGGCGCCCGCGCAAGGCGTCAGGGCAAGAGGTCCTCCGGGTTGATGAACCGGTCGTTGCGGAACATGCGGAAGGCCAGTTCGGGGCGCGTGGCCGCGCCGCTCGAGCCCACCGTGCCGATGGGGTCTCCCTGCGAGACCTTGCGCCACTTCCTCACGAGGACTTGGTCCAGCTGCCCGTACCAGCTCACCACGCCCCCGGGGTGCGAGACGGCCACCACGTTGCCCCAGGCGGATCCCGGTGAGCCGCCGGCGCTCACGGTCGTGATGACGGTGCCGGAAGCCACGGCGTAGACTTCTGTCCCTCGCGGAGCCGATATGCCGATGCCGGGCTCGGGCAGACCGCGCACCCTCTGCTCGTAGCGGCGGGCCAGGCGCCCGCCCGTCGGCCACCAGTAGCGGGATGCCGCCTTGCCGCGGTGCAACTGCGAGCGCGGCACCGCAATGCGTCGCACCGAAGCGACGGCCCTGGGGGCAGGCAGGTCCGGCACGGCGACGCCCGGCGCATGGGGCACCAGCAGCGGCATGCCCTCGTCGAGCCCGTAGGGAGGCCCGATGCCGTTTGTCGTCGCTATCTCCTGCCAGGCCACCCCGAAGCGCTCGCCCAGCCCGTAGAGCGTGTCGCCCTTGCGCACCTCATAGACGAAGTAGCTGGGGACGCTCAGCACCTCGTGCTTCGGCGCCACGGGAGGCGGGGGCTCGGCGGCCACGGTCGGCGTCGTGCGGCAGCCGGCGGCGCCCAGCAGGAACGCGCAGCAGGCCGCCGCGAGCAACGGCGCGACGGGCGCGCAACGGCGGCGCCGGCCCTCCGGCTGCGAGGCGTGAACGTCTCTCATCGCGGAACCGATGGGAAAGGTCGAGGGCGCGTCACGGCGGGATTATACCCGGCGCCCCACCCCGCATTCCATCCGTACGGTCCTTGAGCCGTCTGTGGGCCGGCAGGCAAGCGTAGCGCCGCAGGCGGACTCGGCGCAGCGAGAGGGCCTCCTGCGATTCAGCCCCCGATGCGACCTCGCAGTTCCTGGATCCGAGCGACGACGTCCTGCGGCACGGCCTCCCCGGCGGCCGTCTGCACCAGGTCCAGGACGGTGCCGCCCTGCTGAACGTGGCCGGAGGTGATGAGCAGCTCGGCCACGGAGAGGGCGAAGTCAACGCGGCCCGCGTTCTCGGCGGGGGCTGCGGCGCCAAGCCACTTCTCAACGGCGCCCACGACGCGCTGCGGCTCCCCCGCCTTGAGCCAGCAGTCCACCAGCTCCCGCCGCACTTCCGGCGAGCCGCCGCTGGCGGCGTCCAGCTCTTCGTAGGTCATGGCGGCGCCGGCGAAGTCCTGGGCCTCTTTCTGCACGGCGGCCAGCTTACGGTAGGTCGCCGCCACTCGCGCGTCCATGCCCTCCGCCTCGCGATGCTGCTCGATGATGCGCTCCAGGACGCGCTGGGCCGGCTCAAGCAGGCCGTGCTCGCGCAGCGTGTCGGCGATGACGGTCATGCGCTCGTAGTTGTCCGTCGCCAGCGCCTGCAGGGCGGCCACGGCCTTCTGCTGCACCCTCTCGTTGGCGTCGTCCAGCGCGGCCCTGAGCGCCGGCACGCCGGCCGGCTGGCCGAGTTCTCCCAGTGCGCTGGCGGCTATCTCCCTGACGCGCGCGCTGGGGTCTCGCCGCAGCATCTCGGAGATGACGGGCACGGCCTGAGTGGCGCCCAGCTTGCGCAGGCCCTCCACGGCGAACCAGCGGACGTTCTCCTCCGTGTCGTCAAGCGCCTTGACGAGCACGGGCACCGACGCCGCCGAGCCGACCTTGCCGAGCGCGTTGGCTGCCGCCTCCCGCACCTTGGGGTGCGGCGAGCTGCCCAGCAGCTCGCCCAGCCGGTCGAGCACGGCCTGGTCGGCGCCGCCCCGCACGCCGTCAATGGCCGTGGTCAGCACCGCCGGGTCCTCATCGGCCAGGGCCAGCGCGACCAGCTCGTCCCGGTAGTCGGCGCCCAGTTGCACGGCGAACCGGATGACGTTGCGGCGCACCTGCACGGACTGCTCGGCCAGCGCTTGGCGGAGCACCTGGCGGTCCCTGGTTTCCAGCTTCAGGCCGTTCAGGTTCTCCTTGCCCAGCGCGGCCAGCCGCGAGGAGGCGTAATGCCTGACCGAATCGTGCCGGCTGGCCAGCGCCTCCAGCAGCGCCCTGGGCGTCTCGCTCTCGGTCGAGCCGACCAGCTTCATCAGCTCGGCCTGCTCGTCCCGGAGCTCGTTCAGCTCCTCGGTGCGCGCCTGCAGGTCGTGTGCCAGCGCCCGGAGGTGCTCTTCGAGCACGCTTTCACGGCTCCGGTGCGTGGCGATCCGCCACCATTGCCGCCACTGCTCGGCCTCCGGCGGGAGCTGCCGGCGCGAGATGCGGCGCAGCGCCTCCCACGCCGCCACCCGCGCCGCGCCGTCGGTCTGCTCCAGGGCATTCAGGAGCACGGGCACCGCCTGCACAGCCAGCCCCCGGCCGAGCGCCGTGAAGAGCAGCTCCTTCTGGTGGGACGTGACGTCGCGGCGGCCGACAAGGTCCGTCATGGCCTCCACCTGGTCTGGCCCCGTGAACCTGGCCAGGGCTGAGGCAGCGGCCTCCTGAACGTCCGGATCCTCATCCCCGATGGCGGCCAGCACGGCGGGGAAGGCCCGCTCGTCCGCGCGGAAGCCCACCGCCTCGATCACGCTGGCCCGCACGGCGGGGTTCTGAGCGTTGCGCATGTTGTCGAGCGCCACGTCGAAGGCGTCCGGATGGTCCATGGTGAGCAGCATGAGGGCCGCCTGCCGGCGCACCACCGGGTCAGGCGAGCGGAGGCGGCTCTCGGCCTCGGCGAACTGCCGCTGCAGAGCGGCGCTCGGGCCGGCCGGCTCGGGGGCGGGCCGCCTTAGCCAGCCGCAGCGAGCGTCAGCAGCGCCGCTACCAGCATGGCGGCGGCCCGGCGGCCGGGTCGTCCCTGTGCACGTTCAGTCATGGGGTCCCTCTTCAGACAGAGCTCCGCGCGCATGTCCCGCCATGTTACTGCATGCCCTCGGGGCGGTCAATTCACAAGAGCGCCTTGCCTGCGCCCGCGTTGCAGGTGCGCACCGCCGCCGCCTATAATGCCGCCCACCACTTTGTCGGGGGCTTGTGCAGAGCCGTGCCATCCACCACGAGAACGCAGCGGGCGGCGTTCGCAGCCGGCCTGATCGCGGGCGGGGTGGCCGTCGTGCTGCTGGTCGGCGCCGTGCGGGGTTGGCAATACGGTCCCGCGGAGCCGCTCCGGGCGGGGGCCGGCCTGAGCCTGCCGGAACGGCTGCCGTTCGGGCCGGGCGAGCGGCTGGTCTACGAGTTCGGCTGGAGCGGCCTGCCCGCCGCCATGCTGAGCGTGTCCCTGGACGCGTCCGAGGACGCAGCCGACCAGCTCGCCATCGAGTATGAGATGAGCACCACGCCGGTGGTCGAGCGCCTGTACCGGCTCGAGTCCTCCGGCCGCACGCTGCTTGACCGGGCTACGCTGCGCTCGCTCAGCGCCGAGTCCGTCACCCGCAAGCGGGACAAGGAGGAGGCCACGAGCATCCGCTTCGGCGCGGACGGTGGCGAGGTCACCATCCGCAAGCGCCGCGACGGGCGGGTCAAGCACAAGAGCTTCGGCCTGGGGGCGGCGCGCGACGCTCCGGCCGCTTTCCTGCTGCTGCGGGCCGCCATCGAGGCCGGCAAGGGGCCCGTGCGTCTGGCCGTCCTGAGCGGCGAGAGCACCTATGCGGTCGGCGTGGAGCAGGTCGCCCGGGGGCAGGTGGAAGTGGCCGCCGGCAGCTTTCCTGCCGCCGAATACGAGCTGGACATCCGCAAGGTGGCCGATGAGGGGGAGCCCGTTCGGGAGCCGGAGCGCAGATACCGGAAGGTGCGCGTCTGGGTAGCCGAAGAGGGGCGGGTGCCGCTCAGGATGCAGAGCGAGGCGGCCTACGGGCAGGTCTACGCCGAGCTGGTCCATTGCCGGCCCGGCCGACCGGACTGAGGGACGGAGCTAAGCGCGGCCGCCGATGCGCACCAGGCCGAACGCCTTGCCGAGGCGCTCGTCAATCTCCTGCTTCTGCGCGGGGGGCAGGTCGGGGCAGTCGCGCAGCAGCAGCAGCGGCTCCCTGACCTCCGTCATGCCCTCGCGCAGGCCCCTGTAGAGGGCCTGAAGGGCGCGCTCGCGCAGCTTGCGCACCCCCTCGTCGGCCGCATCGAGGGCGGGGTTGGCGGCGATGCGGCCGGCGCTCCTCAGCAGGGCGACGTTGCGCTCCTCGTCCTGCAGCTCGCTGGCTTCCCATTCGTCCAGCACCTCGGAGCCGGCCTCCAGCGCCGTCCGGCGCATCTGGGGGCTCTCGTCGGGCTGGCCGAATATGTCGCCGATGCTGCGGATGACGTTGATCTTGTTGAGGAACCGCAGCAGCGAGACACCCAGGCGCACCTTGGTGTCGGGGTCGGCTCGCGGGGAGCGGGCGGCGCTGCACATGGCGCCGATGAGGGCCTCGATGGCCGCCGGGCCCCAGATGATGCGCACCTTGGCCACTCCCTCCCACAGGATGAGCAGGCGCTTGACGATGGCCTTGCGCAGTCCTTCCGACGCCTGCGGGCTGACGCAGATGCGTTCGAGCCCCTTGACCGCCGCCGGCACCGCGCGCACGTCGAACTGCACCTCCCGGCCGAACTCGTAGACGGCGCCCTCCTCGGTCTCCTTGAGCGCGCCCATCCCCGTGCGCGCCTGGACCCGCACGATCGCGTCGAACAGCGCGAAGAGCTCCTGCTGGTGCTCGGCCCCCGCGTTGGGCGAGCCGGCCATGATGCCGAGCGCGTCCAGGGCGTCCATGGCGTAAGGCAGATGCCAGAGGTCCTCGCGCAGTTCCTTCAGGCAGTCCTCGAACTGCGTGGCGCCGGGCCGCGTGTAGCCGCAGACGGCCGCCAGCGCGATGGTGAAGGCGCCATCCTCGAGGGATTCGTCGCCCAGCAGGCCGCTGCAGAAGGCGAGCAGGTCGGCCGCCAGGCCGTCGGGGACGCAGTCGGCGTCGTTCTGCACGACGGCGCCCGCCGCAAGCGCCGCCCGCTGCGCCGGCTCGGAGGGATACTCCCTGCGCATGAACTCGCAGGCCGGCCGCAGGGCGGGGATGCCAATGCGCTCCAGCGTTCCCTGGATGGCCTCGAGCGTGCCGGGCAGGTTCATCTCCGTCATCAGCGCAAGCAGCTCGGCGGCCAGCTCGCGCTGGAGGTCCTCCTCCACGCGGGGGTCGGCCAGCAGCGACGCGCGCAGGATGCTGCGCCGTGTGACGGCGTCGCCCACCTTCAGCAAGTCCACCAGCGCGGCAACGGCGCGCTGGACCGTCCCGTCCGAGACCTGGCTCTCGGTGCAGAGCACGTCGAGCAGGCGTATGAGCTCGGAGCGCTCCACGCCGCCGGCCCGGGCGACGCGCTCCAGGGCGACCAGGACGGCCGGTTCGCCGAATCGCACCAGCCCGTAGCGCAGGCGGGCCTTCTCACCTTCGGGCAGCTCGGGGTTGAGTATCTCGTCCACTGCCAGGCGAGCCAGCTCGGCCGTGCGGCGCTCGTCGCGGGCGAGGGACTCGCTGAGCGTCAGCAGCAGGCTGCGCACGCTCGGCGTTTCGGCGCGCTGCATCTCGCGCCACAGCAGGTCGGCGGCCAGGTCAGGCGCCTGGCCGGCACACGCTCTGAAGGCGGCCTCCACGTCGAGGCGCAGCTCCTCGAAGTCCCTGGAGAGGTGGCGCAGCGCCGACTGGAAGAACTGCTCGGTCTTCTGGTAGTTGCTGACCAGGATGGAGGCCGACCGCGCGATCAGGCGCAGCAGCTCGCACAGCATGGGCACGTCCTTGCTCTCGTCGAAGACCTCCAGGACGACGGCGAGCGCCAGTGCCGCCTCGCCGGGCTCGGCCTCCCCGAGCAGCCGGCCCAGCCTCTGGATGGCGTAGACAGCCTCCTGGGCCTCTTCCACGAAGAGCCCGCGCACCGCCTCCGCCATGTCGGAGCGGAAGCCTATCTGCTCCAGCGAGCGGATGGCCTCCCGGCGCACGCGGGGGTCGGCCTCGCTGTCAATGAGCACGTTCAGGAAGATGCCCGCCTTCTGCGCCCCGTCCAGAGGGGCGAAGACGAGCTTGCGCACGGCCTCCACGCGCTCGTCGGCGTTCTGGCTGGTCAGCACGCAGAGCTTCAGCCGCGCCACCTCCTCGGCGCTGAACAGCTCGTGCGTCTCCCGCGCGCTGATCTGGCGCCCCTCGGCCCGCACCAGGCCCACCCCGGGGGGCGCCTCGGCCTGCGCCTGGAGCCGCGCCGTCTCGGCGAGCACGTCGTCCTCCAGCGCGATGGTCCGCCAGCCCGTCTGCGGGTCGCCCACGAGCCTCAGCAGCTCCCATTGCCCGCATCCGCATGCCCGCGCCTGATCCCTCAGGTCGTCCTCCGACACATGGGCGGCATCTTTGACCAGCCCAGGCGCCAGCAGCAGGTGTGCCAGGGCGTCGTCCCGGGCTGCTTCGGCCAGGACGGTGGCCGTCACGTCCAGCCTCTGCGAGCGGAGCGCCACCACCCGCGTGGCCAGCCGCCGCCCGACGCCGTGGGCCGCCATCAGGGCCTCGGCGTCCCTGTCGCGTTCGCCTCGCACGCCTGGCGTGCCTCCGGCTAAGGGTGCGTCCGACGGGCGGTCACCTGATCTTGACCTCTCTCTGCCCGGGCACCACGCGCCCGACCACGACCGGCTCCTCGCCCGCCTTGCGGAGCTGCCTCAGCACGCTGTCCGCGTAGTAGGGGGCCACCATCAGCAGCATGCCGAGGCCCATGTTGAAGGTGCGGTACATCTCCTCCTCGGGCACCTCGCCGAGCCGGCGGACGGCGTCGAAGATGGGGGGGCGTCGCCAGCTCGACGAGTCCAGCTCCACGGCGCAGTCCCCGGGCAGCACGCGCGGAGTGTTCTCCAGCAAGCCGCCGCCGGTGACGTGGACGATGCCGCCGACGACCTGCTTGACGCGGTAGTGACGCAGCACCGCCCTGACCGCGCGCACGTAGATGCGGGTGGGGGTGAGCAGCTCTTCGGCGAGGGTGCGCTCGATGCCGAACCGCGCCAGGGAGTCGGTGCACCTCATGCCTTCCTGCTCGAAGAAGAGCCTCCGCACCAGCGAGTAGCCGTTGGAGTGCAGCCCGCTGGAGGGCAGGCCCACCACCACGTGACCAGGCTCTATCTTGGCGCCGTTGATGAGCCGGCGCGCCTCGACCACGCCCACGGCGAAGCCGGCCATGTCGTACTCCCCCTTCTTGTAGAAGCCGGGCATCTCCGCCGTCTCGCCGCCCAGCAGCGAACAGCCCGCCTCCCGGCATCCGGCCGCGATGCCGGCCACCACCTGCTGGTGGACGGCCGGCTCGAGCTTCGCCATGGCCAGGTAGTCCAGGAAGAAGAGCGGCTCGGCCCCGAGCACCAGGATGTCGTTGACGCACATGGCCACCAGGTCAATGCCCACCGTCTCGTGGCGGCCCGTCATGAAAGCCACCTTCAGCTTGGTGCCGACGCCGTCCGTGGAGCTGACCAGGACGGGATGGCGGTAGTTGTGCCGGAAGAGCCGCTCGTCGTAGTCCAGCGAGAAGAGCGCGCCGAAGCCGCCCCGGTTCTCGACCACGCGCTCGCTGAAGGTGCGCTGCATCAGCTCGTAGATGCTCTCGACGAACCGCGCCCCCTCCTCGATGTCCACGCCGGCGTCCCTATAGGTAACGGGCGTCACGCAGGGCCTCCCTCAAGATGTGTGCAAGCCAAGGCGGGCCAAAGGCATAGGACGGCCCACGGCTCCATTATAAGCACCGCCCGCAGCCTGTCAATCAGCGCCCGCTCGCGGTCCCGGGCGCGGCGGTCCGTCAGCCGCGCACCGTCAGGACGGCCGTCACGGCACCGCCGGCCGGATCGTCCGGCTGGCCCCCGCCGACCGATATCCGGAACTCCCCGGGCTCCACAAACGGCGTCCCGTCGTCGCCGTAGGCGCAGAGCTGCGCCGGCCCGAGCGTGAAGGCCACCTCCTGCTGCTCGCCCGGCCCGAGCGCAATGCGCCGGAATCCCTCCAGGTGCCCCAGCGGCACCGGCACGCTGGCCTCCACGTCGCTGACGTAAAGCTGCACGACCTCGTCGCCCGCCCGACCGCCCGTGTTCCGCACGTTGACCGTCACCTCGACCGATTCCCCGGGCCCTATCTCGGCCTGGCTCAAGCGCAGGTCGCAGTACTCGAACGTGGTGTAGCTCAGGCCGTAGCCGAACCGGTAGAGGGGCTCCTCCCGCATGAACCGGTAGGTGCGGCCTTTCGCCATCGCGTAGTCCTCGAAGGGCGGGAGCTGATCGAGCGACTTCACGAAGGTGACCGGCAGCCTGCCGCCGGGGCTGTAATCGCCGAACAGGGCGTCGGCCACGGCGGTGCCGCCTTCCTGGCCGGGATACCACGCCTGGAGTACGGCGGGCAGGTTCTGCTGAGCCCAGTTGATCTCGACGGCGCTGCCGCTCGTCAACACCAGCACCACGGGCGTGCCGGTGGCGTGCAGCTCCTTCAGCAGGTCCTCCTGCACGCCGGGCAGCCCGATGCGCTCGCGGTCGCCGTTCGCCTCCGAGAGGTAGGCCGAGCCCTCCTCGCCTTCATACGTGGCCGACAGGCCCATGAAGGCGATGACGACGTCGGAGCGCGAAGCCAGCCCCACGGCGTGCTCGAAGCCGTGCCGGGAGGTGTCGCACAGGCCACAGCCCGCTGCGTAGTCCACCTGCGTGCCGGCGGCCACCTTGGCGAGCACGCCCTCCAGGCCCGTCACGTAGCGGGCCGGGTAGCCGTTGTAGTTGCCCAGCAGGACGTCCATCGAGTTGGCGTTGGGGCCGACGACGGCGACCGCTCTGAGCTCCTTGCTCAGCGGCAGCAGGCCGCCCTCGTTCTTCAACAGCACGATGGACTCGCGCGCCACGCGCAGGGCCAGCTCGGCGTGGTCCTGGCAGCCGACCACGTCCGGCGGGATCTGCGCCCAGGGAACGCGCTCGGGCGGGTCGAACATGCCGAGCCGCATGCGGGCCGTCATCAGGCGCTTCAGGGACACGTCAATGGCGGCCTCCTCGATGAGGCCCTGTTCGACGGCGGACAGCAGCCAGCCATAGACCTCGCCGCAGTTCAGGTCGCAGCCGCGGCTGACAGCCAGGGCGGCGGACTGGGCGGGCCCGTCGGCCACGCAGTGGTTCTCGTGGATGTCGCGGATGGCGCCGCAGTCCGAGACGACGTAGCCCTCGAAGCCCCACTCCCCGCGCAGGACGTCCTCCAGCAGCAGCCTGCTGGCGCAGCACGGCTCGCCGAGGGTGCGGTTGTAGGCGCCCATCACGGAGTAGGCGCCCGCCTCCTGCACGCAGGCCTTGAAGGCCGGCAGGTAGGTCTCGCGCAGGTCGCGCAGGCTCACCACGGCGTCGAAGTGGTGGCGGTCGGCCTCCTTGCCGCTGTGGACGGCGTAATGCTTGGGCGTGGCCACCAGCTTCAGGTAGTCGGGGTCCTCGCCCTGGAGCCCCTTGACGAAGG
Source organism: Planctomycetes bacterium SM23_32 (assembly GCA_001303885.1). Classification (GTDB taxonomy): domain Bacteria; phylum Planctomycetota; class Brocadiia; order SM23-32; family SM23-32; genus SM23-32. Next base: position 11,328 of record LJUE01000023.1, read on the forward strand.
CGACCCCCATCCTCGCCGTCAGGTACGGGTCCTCGCCGTAGGTCTCCTGGCCGCGCCCCCAGCGCGGGTCGCGGAAGATGTTGATGTTGGGCGACCAGCAGGTCAGGCCGAAGTACTGGCCGCGGTTGCCCTGACGGAGGGCCTGATGATGCTTGGCGCGCGCCTCGTCGGAGATGGCCGTGGCCACCCGGTGCATCAGCGGCTCGTTGAAGGAGGCGGCCAGGCCGATGGCCTGGGGGAAGACGGTGGCCCGGCCGGCGCGAGCGACGCCGTGGAGGCACTCGTTCCACCAGTTGTAGTCCGGCACGCCGAGCCGCGATATGCCCCTGGCCACGTGCACCATCTGCGAGACCTTCTCGGCCAGGGTCATTGCGGCGACCAGCGCGCCGACGCGCTCCTGGACGGGCAGGTCGGGGTCTTCCCACTGGCGAGCCGGTGCGTCGTCTGTCACGTGCGCTTCCTCCTCCAGCGTTGAGTGCGCTTCCCGTAGATGGCAGCGCGGGTGGGCTACGATACAGCAGGCAGGCGGGGACGGCAAGGCGCGCGGAGCGGGATTGCATCTGCCTCGCGCGTTGGGCTACAGTGGGCGGGACCTCGAGGGGAGCCGCTGATGCCCGCGCCGCACGAGCCGCGCAGGGGCGCCAGGAGGGCGCTGATGGCCGCTGTGGGCCTGCTGGTGAGCGCGGTGGCCGTCGGCTACCTGCTCTGGGGCCTGCGCGGGGCCTGGGGCGGCCTGTGGGAGGCGCTCAAGGGGGCCGACTACCTCTACGTCGTCCCCTCGGTGGCGCTGCTGGCGGCGGTCTACGTGGTGCGCATCGTGCGCTGGCGGCTGCTGCTGAAGCCCGTCAAGGACGTTCCCTACTCCGCCGTGGCCAGCGCCACGGCCATCGGGTTCATGTCCAGCTGCGTCCTGCCGCTGCGCCCGGGGGAGGTCATCCGGCCCTACGTGCTGCACCGCAAGGCGGGCGTGAGCTTCGGGGACGCCGTGGGTACGGCGATGGGTCTGGAGCGGGTCTTTGACCTGATAGGGGTCTGCTTCATGGTGTTCGCCACACTGCTGCTGATGGCGGGCGGGGGAGCGGACGGCGAGTTCGTGGGACGGCTGGAGGATGCAGCGGTCTGGTTCGCCGCCCTTGCGGGGCTGGGTCTGGCAGGGCTCGGGGCGCTGGCCTTCTTCCCGAACCGGCTGCTCGGGCTGGCTTCCTTGCTGATGCGCCCGCTGCCGCAGGCCCTGCGCACGCGCCTGCTGGAATTCGCCGGATCCATCGTCGGCTCGATGCGGGCACTCCGCAGCCCGGGCCGCGTCGCGGCGGCGGCGCTGCTCTCATTCGCCATCTGGAGCATGTTCCCCCTGAGCACCTACGCGCTCTCACGCGCCTTCGACCTGGACATCCCGTTCCTGGGCGCCCTGGTGGTGCAGGTCTGCGTGACGGCGGCAGTCGTGGCGCCCCAGGCGCCCGGCTTCATCGGGCCCTTCCACGTGGCCACGATGGAAGCTGTCAAACTCTTCGGGGTCTCGGAGGCGGGGGCGGGGGCCTTTGCGCTGACGCTCTGGGCGGTGAACGTGGTGCCCATCACCGTCGTGGGGCTGGCCTTCCTGCGCCACGAGGGGCTGAACCTGCTGCGCCTGGCGCGCGCCTCGGAACGGGCCGCCGCGGGAGCGGAGCCCGCTGCAGGGGAAGACGCCAAAGCGCGCGAGGCCTAATCGGCCGCGATGGCGTCCTCGACCGTGGGGAATATGCGGATGAGCGTGTGCAGCTTGGTGAAGCGGAACACCTCTTCGACCAGCGGCTGGGGGTTGACGATGCGCACGAAGCCGTCGTTGCCGGTGGCGGCCCGGAACGCGCGCATCAACTGCCCCAGCCCAACAGAGCTGATGAACGAGATGTCGCTCAAGTCGAATACCAGCCTGTAGTGCCCCTCTTCGAGCAGCTTGTCCAGCTCGTCGCGCAGTGCGTCGGCCCCCATCTCGCGCATCTGCCCGGACATGTGCAGGATGACGACGTCCCCCCTCTCCTCCTGCCTTATCGTGGCGCCTGATGCGTCCTTGCCCATGTGTATGTCCAGCGGTAGATGGTCTAGAAGTGCCTGGCCGCCCGCCAGGGCGCGTACTTGATCATCGTGATCTGGTTGCCCCTGTCGTTGAACCGCACCTCGTCCATGTAGGCGTTGATCAGCGCCAGTCCCCGCCCGGAAGTGGCCATCAGGTAGTCCTCATCGGTGGGGTCGGGCACGTCCTCGAGGCGGAATCCCTCCCCCTCGTCCTCCACGGAGACGACGGCCCGCTCGTCGTCTACCGAGAAGCTGATGGTCACCCGTTTGGTGTCGTCGAGCTGGTTGCCGTGTTTGATGGCGTTGATGACGGCCTCTTCGAGGGCCAGCTTCACGGCGAAGATGGCGCGCTCCCCATAGCCCTTGTTCTCCAGCACCGGCAGGATGGCGCTTTCGGCGTGGGCCAGCTCCCGCGGCAGGCTCGGGATGGCGATCTGCTTGCGCTGCGCCTTCTCCAGCAGCAGCTCGATGCCCATGATGGCCACGTCATCCTCGGGCTCGGCCATCAGGTTACTGAGGTGGTTGACCAGCACTTCGATACCCATCTCGCTGTTGTCGTAGAGGTACTGACGCAGCCTGCGCTGCGAGTCGTGCCGGTCCTTGCCCTCGAAGCCCCGCAGAAGGCCGTCGGTGTAGAAGAAGAGCCGGTCGTGCTGCTCAAGCTGCATGCCCTTCTGCTCGTACTGCGGGTCCTCGAACATGCCCACGAACAGCCCCTCAGTGTCCAGCGGGGTCACCTCCCCGTCGCGGATCAGAAAAGGCGAGCAGTGGGAGGCATTGACGTACTGAAGGGTCAGCAGCTCGGTGTCGAGCACAGCCAGGAAACTGGTCAGGTAATGGCCGGCCAGCGTGCTGCGCAGCAGGGCCTTGTTGACGTCGTTCATGATGATCCTGGGGCTCAGCTCGTTGGTCGCGTAGGTGCGGAAGGCCAGTCGCCCCGTGGCCATGATGACGGCCGCCGGCAACCCGTAGCCGGAGACGTCGGCGATCAGGAACGCCAGGAAGTTGTCCGAGAGGTTGATGATGTCGTAGAAGTCCCCGCCCACGCGCGTGCCCGGCCGCGTGCCGATGGCGAACTTCACGGCCTCCGAGCCGCCCTCCATGACGGGCTGGAGGCTGCGCTGAAGCTCGCGGGCCACCTGCTCGTCGCGCTCCAGCAGCATGGCCTGGCGTTCGAGCTGTTCGGCCAGCACCCTCAGCTCGCGCTCGGTGCGGCTGGGCGTAGGGGAAGTGGCCGGTCCGGAGCGCAACTGCGCCTCCAGGGCCTCCACGCGCGCCTCGGCCTGGCGCAGCTGCTTGGTCAGCTCAAGCGCGGCCGTCCTCAGCTCCTCCGGGTCCTGCGGCATGGCATCGGGGCCACGCTCGGAACTGGCGGATGCGTCTTCGGGGCACATGGTCCGACGGTTAACGCCTCAACGGGGGTCCACAACGGGAACGTCCACCCGGAGACAGGCAAGGGGAGTGCCGAACAACGTCACCAACAAGCCTGCGTCACCGGGTCTTTCGCGGCGCCCATTATCATCCAACGCCGCGCGGGGCGCAAGTGAACGCCCGCCCCCAGCGGGCCCCCGCCTACCGGCCCGCCCCGCCCTGGAGCCGCCCGGCCAGCTCCCGGGCGCGCGCCAGCCGCTTGCGGATGCTCACCCAGTGGGTCCCGTGCCAGTAGACCTTGCCGCAGACCCGGCACCGGAAGAACTCGGTGCAGACCCGCCTGACCTTCGGCGGCACGCAGGCGGCCACCTCCGCGGGCTCCACCGCCTCCAGCTCTCCGTCGCAGTCCATGCAGCGCGAAGGCCGCAGCGGCAGGTCGAGGCTGCCGAGCACGTGCCCCAGCTGCTCGACAGTGGACAGCCCTCGGGGCACGAACAGGCACCGCACCAGCCCCTCGGAGACGGCGTGGCGGTCCTGGATGCCCGAGTCGCTCGTCAGCAGCCACTTGCCCGCCTCGAGCGCCTTGCGCACCAGCGCGCCGTCCGCCACGTGGGGGTCGAACCAGGCGCTGTAGCCGGCTGCACGCAGCCACCGGGCCAGCCCGCCCAGCATGGCGTCACACAGGAATGCCGGTTCCTCGGCCACCTTGCCCTCGCCTCTGGCGGTGAGGCTCCGATCAGGCGGCCAGTCTACCGTTCGGCGGGCGCCGGGTCGAGTCCGGGGCGCGGCGCTGCCCCTTTTGGCTTGACACAGCCCGGGGCAGGAATTACAGTTCTGGAGAATCGAGCGACATTAGTTTGAGAGCGTCCGGAGGTCAGGCCATGAGGGGTCCCTTGCGCACGTGGGCGGCGTTCGTTCCGTTCCTTGCCGTCGTGCTTGCCGTCTCCTGCACGGTTCCCGCCGCCCCACGCGAGTCCGCTGCCCGAGCGGGGGGCGGCCCGAGGGCCGCGACGTCCAAGCTCTCGCCGGCCAACGCCAGCTTCGACCTGGAGAAGGAGGGCCTGAAGCTGCTGTGGCCCCAGGAGCTGGGCCAGCTCACCTCCAACCGGCGCCTCAGGGACATCTACAGCGTCGAAGACCTGGTGGTGATCGAAGCCGGGGACGGCGAGGTGCACTGCCTGGACGCCTCCACCGGCATCTGGAAGGGCACCGTCGTGCTCACGGGCGCGCTGGACCGCCCGCCGGCGCGGCTGGGGTCGCAAGTGCTCTTCGTCGTCCACAACTTCATCTTCGCCTACGACCTGGCCACCGACAGCCTCAGCAAGCCCTACAACCCGCTGGTGGCCCTCTCCCAGGCGCCCGTGGTGCAGCACGGAGACGTGTTCCTGCTCGGCGGCAACGGGCACGTCGTGAAGGTGCTCCGCGACGGCTCTCAGGAGCTGCTGGTGTCCCTGGACGCGCCCATCCGCGAGGAACCTGTCTTCGCCGGCGGCCGGCTCTACGCGTCCGCGTGGGGCGATCAGGTGGTGGCGCTGGAGCCGGGCAGCGGCAGCGAACTGTGGCGCTGGGAGCCGGGCCGACCCTCGGAACTCACCTCCGGCGTGGCCGTCAGCGGCGAGACGGTGTTCGTCGGCGACGACCGAGGCTTCGTCTACGCCCTTGGCACGTCCGCCGCGGAGCCGCTCGGCAAGATCATGCTGGGAGCCCCCGTCGTCGGCCGGCCGCGAGTGGTAGGGCCCAACTTGCTCGTGCTGACCAGCAAGCCGAGCCTGGTCTGCATGGCGACGGCCGACCGGGGCATCCTGTGGCGCTACGAGGGGGCCGAGCAGCTGCTCACCGTCGGCTCGCGGGCGGCCTACGTGCTCACCGCCGGCCGTTCGGTGGCCGCCGTCGCCCTGGAGGACGGCAAGGAGCTATGGAGTGAGCCGCTTCCGCGCGGCTGCAAGGTCAAAGGCGACCCCGACCGGCCGGTCCTCTACCTGGCCGACACGGCCGGGTCCATCGCCGCCCTCGCCGAACTGGACTGGTACCCACCCAAGCCGAAATGAAGAGCCCCCCGCCCATCGGCAGGGGGCTCTGTTAGTCATTCCCTTCGAGACACCACGGGCGTCCGCGGGTGCCTCACGTCAGGCCATCGTCATTGCCGGCGCCCCCGCCTCCCGCTTCTTTGCCGGCCGGGCGGCGCACCGGACTTCGAGCTCCTACACGTCGCGGCCCTGGACCGTCTTCCGTCCGTTGGCCTTGGCACGTTCCACTGCCTTGTCCAGGGCCTTATAGACGGCGTGATTGAGCGAGTCGAGCACGTCCGAGGAACTCATGAGCCCCTTGGACTTGACGTAGTTCTTGACCTTCGTGCCGACAATCAACATCTCCTTCGCCCCGTGCTCACCATACGCCATGGACGTCACCTCCCGAGATGAAAAGAGAATCACGAACTACTCATTCGACAACGGGAACCCACTCTGTGGGCAAATGGTAACAGCAAACGGGGCTCTGTCAAGGGCTTTTTTGGCCACGAGAGCGGAATACGCGCCCACAGGAGCCCCGGCGGTCACTCGAAGTTCACCATCGTCTTCAAGGCAACCTGCCGGTTCTGCGCGGCGAAGCTGAGCGCCTCCTTCACCTCGGGGAACCGGAACCGGTGCGTGATGAGCGGGTCGGTGCGGATCCTGCCGGCTGCCAGCAGGTTGACGGCCGACTGGTAGACGTTGGCGTAACGGAACACGCCGGTGATCAGCAGCTCCTTGGCCTGGGCCTTGACCAGAGGCACCTGGGCCGTGCTGCTGGCCATGCCGATCCACGCGACGCGGGCGCCCGGCCGGGCCACCTCGAAAGCCTGCGCAAGGGTCGCCTCCGCGCCGACGCATTCGAGCACCACATCGGCCGCGTTCCGCAGCTCGCCCCCCACGTCCTGCTCTTTGGCGTTCACCGTGCGCGTGGCGCCCAGCTTCCGGGCGGCCTCCAGCCGCATTGGCACCAGGTCCACGGCCGTGATGTCCGTGGCGCCGGCCGCCCCGGCCGCCGCCACGGCCAGCAGCCCGATCGGCCCCGCCCCCAGCACCACCACGCTCTCCCCGGCCTTCAGCCTCACCAGGTTCACGGCGTGCAGCCCGACCGACAGCGGCTCGATGGTGGCGCCGGCCTCGGTGCTTACGTTCTCGGGCAGCTTGTAGGCGAAGTCCTCGGGGGAGACGACGTACTCGCAGAACGCACCGTCGTGCGGCGGCGTGGCCATGAAGACCACGTCGCGACACAGGTTGTAGCGCCCACTCAGGCAGTG
>LJUE01000024.1 GCA_001303885.1 Planctomycetes bacterium SM23_32
TTCACGTTGTCCATGTAGGCGACCTGCGGCCCATGCCTCCCCTGCCCGACCACGGCCAGCAAGTCCATCATGAGGGCGGCGCCAAGGGGATTGCGGCCCTGAATGCCCGTGCTCGCCGGCAGGCCCATCTGCTCGGCCGACGCCGCGGCGGCCCCCCGCGCGACGAGCCCAAACCGCCGGTACTGCGCGTTCCTTACGTCGTTGAATTCGCCGTACCAGCCCAGGATGTCGGCGATGTAGATCCACGTGCGCACGACGTGGCCGTAGTCGGCGCCCTGAGCGGCCAGTATCCGGCCGGCCCGTTCAAACACGCCCCGGGCCTGCGCCGCCCGCGAAGGCGGCTCGGCGCCCTCGTCCAGACCGTGGAGCCCCTGCAACACGATGAAGCCCGCCCCCCCGCGCTGCCAGCGGCAGCCGCACGGTGCTTGCCCGTCGTGCACGGGCTCCAGTTCGCCGGCATCGGGGCGCACAGCGTAGATGTGGGCCCCGGCCAAGCCGTGCCCCGCCACGGGGCGTCCCTCTATGCAGGTGGGCGGAGGCGCTGGCAGCAGGCCGCGTCCTTCCAGCGCACGGCGCCGCCCCGCCAGCACGTCCTGGCGGACCTCGAGGGCGCCGAAGAGCCGTTCGTGCGCGACGAGCATGCCGTGGGCGGCCAGCTCCCCGGCGATCAGCCCGTAGAGCTGCTGCGACGCCTCGATGGGCGATGCGTCCCGCGTCACGCAGCCGGTCAGGTAGGCCTGGTCCTCCCCGGCCGGCGTGACGTGGAGCTGTACGGCTCCGTCTGTACACACGCGGCGCTTCATGCAGAGCCCATGAGCCGGCTAAAGGGGTGATCGGTCCGACCCATCTTACTACGGGCCGGGCCGGCCGGGCAAGCGAAAGGGCGGCCCTGCGCCTCAGGGGTAGTTGGGGGCGCCCCCCTCGGGGCTTTCGTTGTCCCGGCGGGAGGCGGCCCGCGGCGTGGGCGACGTGACCGGCAGTCCACAGCTGATCCAATCGGCCGACCGCAGCACGGCGGCCAGCTCCTCTCCGGCCACCGGCATCGGCTCGGCGACCAGCTCCGGCATGTTGTAGGTCTTCAGGTGCGCCTCGTAGAAGCCGCCCCAGCGCTGCGGCATCACAAAAGGCCTGTGCTCGCGGCCGGCCGGGTCAATGTAGCTGAAGTAAGGCCGCCCGAACAGCCCGTCATCCCTCTTGCTGGCAAAGGCGATCCACCGCCCGTTGCTCGACCAGGAGTGCCACGCCTCCGTCCTGTCGCTGCTGCATTCCAGGCGCCGGTAGCCGCCCGTCTCCAGGTCCATCAAGTAGAGGTCGCTGCTGATCTGGTGGATGGGGAAGGGGCCGTAGTCGTACATGCAGAACAGCAGGAAGCGGCCGTCCGGGGAGGGGCGCGGCTGGCCGATGCTCAGCCCGGTCTCCTGGGCCGAGAGCACCGTCTCCAGCTCGCCCCATCTTCCCGTTGCCGCGTCGTAGCCTATGCGCATGAGGCCGTAGCGAGTCTGACGGAAGCCGTCCGGCGGCGCCGTCTCGCGGTCGGCCCAGGTGATGGGCGCGCTACAGAAGTAAAGGTGCCGCCCGTCGGCTGACCACGCGGGGTAGGTCTCCAGCACGTCGGGGTCCGATATGGCGGCCGTGGACGTGACCCTGTACTCGTCCGCCAGGAACAGGGCCAGGTCGGACTCCAGATCGAAGACGTCGCGCACCTCCACGCGGGCGGAGTGGAAGAGCTGCCTGCCCTTGTTGACCGAGAAGGCGAGGACCCGGCCGGAGGGATGCCAGGATGCGTAGGCGGCGCCCCACCGGTTGAACCGGGTGCGCGTGTCCACCTTCTTCACCTCGCCATCGTCAACGAACACCATCCCGTTGCCGTAGTCAACGCGCCCGGGGCGTAGGTGCATGACCATGCGGCCGGTGCCGTTGTTCAGGAAAGTATGGCAGTTGACGCAGCCGTCGCCGACCGACCGGTTGTCCAGGATGACCCTCTCCTTGTAGCTTTGCAGGTCCCGCTCGCAGATGCTCATGCCGCCCCAGAGGTTGTAGGCAGCGTTCATCAGGCGGTAGACGAGGTAGCGGTCCGTCTCCTCAGGGGCCACGGTCAGCTCAATCGGCGCGTAACGCCGCCACCCCCCGCGCGGGGTCTCGACGCAGACGCTGAACAAGATCCGTTCGCCCCGCCCCTCAGCGAGCATTCGGCGCCATGGCTCGGCCGGGATGGCGATCTCGGGCCCCTTGGAGACGACGCGCAGGCACTCCCGGCCAGCAAGCAGGGCGGCGACGCAGTAGCGCACGCCCGGCTCCTCAACGCGGAAGTTGAGCGGCGCGATGTTGGGCGGGATGGTGGCCCCTGCGTAGTCCGGCCGCGTGCGCGGGGGCACCTCCAGGACCAGCGCGCCGTCCAGGTCCGGCGGCCTCGACCAGCCACGGGACCACAGGACGGCCGCCGCGCCGACCAGGACAACCAGGGCCACATACACGGGGCGGCGCCTCATCGGACCTCGCTCCCCGGACCGAACAGGTAGTAGTAGAAATACGTGCCGCCGTAGTCGGGCCACGCGGCCCGACGGCCCGCCTCCGGGTCGTCTGCGTGGTCCGCCAGGAGGGCCGCGAACTCATCGAAGCAACGGGCCGTCTGCTCGCTGACCGCGCCCTCCAGGAGGGCGATCGGCCGGTCCGCCGACTCCCGGTAGACCAGAAGGGCCTCCTGGTAGTGCCTGGGCAGCGACGTGCGCCCGAACTCCGGCAGCCGGCGCAGGTTGGCGGCGAACTGCTCCAGCCGCCGGTTCAGCAGGTAGTAGGCCATCAGATACTCGAACGCCATGCGGTTGCGTCCGTTGCGCGCAAGCAGCTCCTGGAGCATCTCCTCCACAGACGGGGCCCCCGCCTCGTCCTCCACCAGCATGGAGGCGCGCAGGCGCCGCAGTTCCTCGTTGCCCGCCAGCAGGGGGTCCGCGTCGAGCCGCCGCAGCCAGGCCGCGCCCACGCCGCCGAAGATGGCATCCCGGCTCAATGCCCTGAAGAGGACGCGCGCCCCCTCCGTCTGCCGCTTGGCCAGGCGCATCACCGCCAGGCGCTCCAGAATCCAGGGGCGCCGGCCGAGCTGCTCGTAGGCCTCCTGGGCCAGGTGCTCGGCGTCGTTGACGTGTCCCAGGTCGTGCATGATGTCGCTGAGCTTCAGCACGGCCCACGGCGACGCGCTGCGGGTGCTCATCAGGGCCAGCGCGGTCGTGACCAGGGCGTCCGAATGCTGGGGGAAGGTGAACATCTCGTCCGCCAGGCGCCCCGTGTGGAAGAGCGCCCTGTTCACGTCGCTGCCCGCCAGAAGGTCGTAGCGCGCGACCGGCACCTGCCGCGCCGCCTCCAGCGCCTCCTCCCACCGGCCCTGGCGCGCGCAGAACTCCACCCGCAGCAGCATCTCGCCGTCCCGGTCGAAGGCGAAAACGGCCACGCACACGACAACGGACAGCATGCCGACAGAGACGGCCGCGCGCCTGAGGCCCGCACGGCGAGGGCGCGCTGCCTCCTCGGCCGGTTCGGCCCCGTCCGGCGCCGGCCGATCGGTCCCGCTCAGCCGGGCCGACTTCAGCCGGCTCAGCACGACCCCCGCGACGAACACCGCGTAGAGGGCCAGCATCAGGGGCAGCGCCCGCGGGTCGGCGTCATGCTGGAACGGCAGCAGGCGGGCGGAGACGTCGCCCGCGTAGACCCCCAGCAGCAGGCCTCCCGCCAAGAAGGGCATCGCCCCGCCCCATGCCAGGTAGAGGACGCCCGGCAGCCTGCGGCCCGGCTTGACCAGCTCGGCCAGCCCACAGAGGGCGGCAAACACCAGCGCCGCCCCGGCGGCGAGGTAATACAGCAGGACGGATAGCACCACGAACGCCGCCAGCCGCCGCCACGTCCCGCGCAGCGGAGCTCGCACGTATGCACAGCCCGCCGCCGCAGCCGCCAGCAGCCCCAGCACGAGCGACAGGCAATGGATGTGCCGCGCGGCGAGCAGCAGCACGGCCAGCGCCGGCCCGTAGGCCAGCAGGGCAAGCCAACCGCCGCCGGCTGACGCCATCATCCCCCAGAGCGTCAGCGACAGCAGCGCGGCCGCCCCGGTGAGTATCAGCGCTCCCGCCCACCGGTAGAAGTAGAACTGCGAGAGCAAGGCCCCCGCCCATTCCACCGGCCCGCCGGGACGAGCAAGGTGCTCCTCAAGGAACCGCCTGTCCCACGTGAACTCCGGGAAGTACTGGGTGGGGCAGAAGTAGACGAGGCGCGTATCCACGCGCAGCCACGCGTAGATGAAGAACGCGGCGAAGAAGAGCAGCGGCGTCGCGGGGAGGCGGTAGTCGCGCCAGAGCAGCGCCCACGCACGGGCGCGCCCTGGCGAGGCATTCTGCGGACGAACATCCCGCACGCGGCAGGTCCTCCTGCAGCGGGAGGGCATCGGGCGCCCCGCGTGCAAGCTGGGGGGAGGACACGTAAGCACAGTAGATTGTAGCCGCCGAGGAGCCCCTGTCAAGACGTGGACGGCAGGACAGGCTTCGCGGCTACGCCCGCCCGCCACTATGGGGAGCGCTTGTACCTCTCGGCCTGATGACGCACGATCTCGCCCTTGACCATGTAGATGACGTCTTCGGCGATGTTGGTGGCATGGTCGGCGATGCGCTCGAGGTGGCGGGAAGCGGACAGCAGGTGGATCAGGCCCGGCATCTGCTCGGGGTGTGCCCGTATGCCGTCCTGGACCTTGGCGTACATCTCGCGGTTCAGGGCGTCCACCTCGTCGTCGGCGGCACAGACGCGTCGCGCCGCTTCGGCGTCGAGGTTCACCAGGGCGTCCAGGCTCTCCCGGACCATGGCCTGCGCCTTCTCGGCCATGCCCACGAAGTCGAACGGGGCGTCCACGCGTTCGTGGGTGGCGATGTACTGCGCCCGCTCGGCCACGTTCACGGCCAGGTCGCCGATGCGCTCCAGGTCGTTGTTGATCTTCAGGCACGCCACGATGAACCGCAGGTCTATGGCCACCGGCTGGTGGAGGGCGAGTATCTTCAGGCACTCCTCTTCCAGGTCCACCTCAGCGTGGTCCAGCTCGATGTCGCTCTCGATGACGTTCGCTGCCAGGCGCTCGTCCCGCCTCTCCAGGGCGTGGACGGCCTTGTGGACGCTCTCCTCGGCCAGGCCGCTGAGGGAGAGGATGCGCCTCTTGAGCCTGTCCAGTTCGCGCTGCAGGTGCTTGGACATGGTACGGACTCCTCCGATCAGCCGAAGCGGCCGGTGATGTAGTCCTCGGTCTCCTGCTCCCGCGGCTTGGTGAAGAGCCGAGCCGTGGGGCCGCACTCCACCAGGCGCCCCTCATAGAGGAAGGCGGTCATGTCGGAGACGCGCGCCGCCTGCTGCATGTTATGGGTGACGATGATGATGGTGTAGTGCCCGCGCAGCTCGCCGATCAGGTCTTCGATGCGGGCGGTCGAGCGGGGGTCGAGCGCCGACGCCGGCTCGTCCATGAGCACGATGTCCGGGTCCACCGCCAGCGCCCGGGCGATGCAGAGCCGCTGCTGCTGCCCGCCGGACAGGGACAGCGCGTTGTCGGAGAGCCGGTCCTTCACCTCCTCCCAGAGGGCAGCCCGCCGCAGGCTGCCCTCGACGACCTCGCTCAGCTCCTGGCGGCTGTGGGAGCCGTGGATGCGCGGCCCGTAAGCTACGTTGTCGAAGACGGACTTGGGGAAGGGATTCGGCTTCTGGAATACCATGCCCACCGTGCGCCTCAGCGTCACCACGTCCAGGCCGGGCTCGTAGAGGTCCTGCCCTTCCAGCATGAGCTTGCCGGTCGTGCGGCAACTGGGGATGAGGTCGTTCATGCGGTTGATGGCCCGCAGGAAGGTGCTCTTGCCGCAGCCGCTGGGGCCGATGACGGCCGTCACCTTGCCGGCCGGGATGCCCAGCGTGACCCCACAGACCGCCTCGGTCGAGCCGTAGAAGACCGAGAAGTCGTCGGCCTCGACAATGGGGGGACCCGCCTGGAGGTCCGCTGCCTCGTCGGCCGGCCTCATATCCCTTGACCTCACCACGTCGCTGATGCGCATCGCCATGGGCAGTCCCTGTCAGCCTCTCAGCTTCCTGCTGATCCTGGCCCGCAGTATGATGGCCGTGACGTTGAGCGCCAGCACCATCACGATCAGGGTCAACACCATACCGTACTGCACGTGCCGTATCTCGTCTACTGCCTCGTGTTCGGTGGCCAGGTTGTATATGTTCCACGGCAGGGCGGGGGTCGGCTGCGAGAGCGTCTGCCAGAGCTTCAGCGGCTTGCCCAGGCTCACGGCGGCGGTGAAGATGATGGGGGCTGTCTCGCCGGCCGCCCGGCCCATGCTGATGATAATGCTGGTGAGCACGCCCGGCAGAGCCGCCGGCAGCACCACCGTGAAGGTGGTGCGCCACTTGGTGGCCCCCAGGCTCAGCGCCGCTTCCTTGTAGGTCTGCGGCACGGCCCGTATGGCCTCCTCGGAGGCCCGGATCACCGTCGGCAGCACCAGCACGGCCAGCGTCAGCGCGCCGGCCAGCACGCTCCTGGAATCGGAGACGTGCAGCGTGTTGACGAAGAAGGCGAGCCCGAACAGCCCGAACACGATGCTCGGCACGCCGGCCAGGGTGCTGATGCAGGTGCGGATCAGGCTGACCCGCCACGTCTGCCGGGCATACTCGGCAAGGTAAGCGGCGGCGATGATGCCGGTCGGGCCGGCGATGAGCATGGTTCCCACGGTCAGGTAGAGAGTGCCGAGCACGGCCGGCCAGATGCCGCCGAAGAAGTGCGCGTCGAACGACTCGTCGAACAGGAACCGCCAGTAGAACGTCCACCGGGGCAGCAGCATCGCGTGGAGGTTATCTTCGGCGTAGGCGAACAGCGGCTCGACGGCCGTGCCCTCGAACTGCTCCACGCGCGGCACGTAGACCTTCCGGCCCATCTGGTTCGGGTCGGAGTAATCGTAGTCGTAGTCATAGAGCAGGTCGTGCAGCTTGACCTGGGCCCGGCCCCAGCGCGTCTGGCCGTACTGCTTGCGCAGCAGCGCGAACTGCTCCCCGGGCAGCGGGCCAAGGAGGACCCGCACTTTCTCCCTGAGCTCCTCGAAGACCTCCCACCGCTGCTCGAGCGCGTCCAGCGCGTCCCGTCCGTGCCGGCCGTCTTCGGTCAGGCTGTAGCGGGCCGCCCTGAGCGCCCGGGGCAGGTCCGGCTCGCGCGACTCGATCATCTCGTAGACGGCCGCTTCGGCCTTGTGCCGGTCGGCGATCGCCCGGAAGCTCTGCCACAGCTCGTCCTCGTGTCGGGCGATCATATCGTAGAGGGGCTCCCGGCTCTGCCGGGCCGCGGCTATCCGCCCCTGGACCTGCCGCCGGTCGCCCCTGCCGAAGTGCTCCAGGATGAAGCGGTGGTGCTCGACGGTGGCGCGGAAGACAAAGGCGCCCAGGCCCCGCACGAAGATCGGCCCGAGCAGCACGAGCAGCGCCGCCGACATCAGCACCACCGAGAAGATGCCCAGCCCCGCGAAGGAGCGGTCCAGCACTTTGCGCGTGCCCAGGTGCATGTCTTATCCGAGCTTCGCCTTGGAGCGGCGCATCGCCCACTCGCTGACCAGGTTGCAGATGAAACAGAACGTCAACAGGCACAGGGCCATGGCAAACAGCACGTGGTAGCGGGCCGAGCCGGTCACGTGGTCCGCCTCGCCCATGTCGCCGGCGATGGTGGCGGTGAGCGTGCGCACCGGCGCCAGCAGGTTGTACCAGGGCTCGGGGATGTGTGCAGCGTTGCCGGAGGCCATCCAGACGACCATCGTCTCGCCGACGGCCCGCATGGCGCCCAGCAGGAGGGCCGCCAGGATGCCGCTGCGCGCGGCCGGGATGACGACCTTCACCACGGTCTCCGCGCGCGTTGCTCCCAGGCCGTAGCTGGCCTCCCGCAGCTCCCGCCCCACGGCGAACAGGGCGTCCTCCGAGACGCTCACCACCGTCGGGATGGCCATGATGCCGAGGATGATGGAGACGTTCAGCGCGTTGCGGCCGCTGGATATCTCCACCGCGCTCAGCCGCGCCGCCAGCACGCCCAGCCCGGCCCACGCGCCGAGCACGAGCAGCGCCGTCAGCCCGAGCCGACCTGCGGCGCGTGGGCCATGGGGCAGACGCATCGCGAGGGCGTCGCCAAGCACCAGGGCAAGCAGCGTCGCCAGGGGCAGGCCCACCAGGAGCGCCCCGACCGACAGGATCATGCCGCCCCGCTCCTGCAGGAGCGGCGCGAACACCACCAGGGCGAAGAAACCATAGGCCACCGAGGGGATGGCAGCCAGCACCTCGATGATGGGCTTGACGGCCTGCCGCACGCCGAAAGGCAGGATGTCGCTCAGGCAGACGGCGGCGGCCACCCCCATCGGCCCCGCCACGATCATGGCCCCCAGCGTGACCAGCCCCGTGCCGAAGAACATGGGCAGGGCGCCGAACGAAGCCGGCTCGCGCGACGGATACCACTGCCGGCCTGTGAAGAACTCCTTAAACCCGCGCAGCCGGAAGAAGGGCAGCGCGTCCCGGCAGATGTAGTAGAAGATGAACAGGATCACCAGGGCCGAGGCGGCGGTGACCAGGAAGAGCAGTCCCTCACCGGCAAAAGCGGCCAGCCGCCTGCGGCGGCTGGCTCGCCTCTGCATCAGCCGGCTCTGCCTCAGGTTGACGTCGCCCACCTGTAGGCACCTTCCCTTCCGCGTCCTGCGTCACGTCGGCAGGCTCAGCGGTAGTTGGTGACGGGCACGAACCCGATGTCCTCCACTATCTCCTGCCCCTGCTCCGTCAGGTGGAGCGTGACAAAGGCGTGCAGGTGGCTGCCGAGCTTGGGGTAGCCGTTGGTGAACATGAACAGCGGCCGGGCGATCGGGTAACGGCCCGACGAGACGGTGGCCCGGTCCGGGTAGATGCCGTTGATCTCGAGCGCCTTGACCGTGTCGTCCACAAAGCCGAGCCCGGCATACCCGATGGCGGCCGGAGTGGTCTGAACGCTCTGGCGCACGGCGCCGTTGCTGCCCACGTACTCCGCGTCGGCCGCGATCCGTTCGCTCTGCATCACCATCGTCTCAAAGGTCTCATAGGTGCCGCTGTTGGTGTCGCGGCTGATCTTGACGATCTTCAGGTTCGGGCCGCCGACCTCACGCCAGTTGGTGATCTGGCCCGTGTAGATCCTGCGGACCTGCTCGACGGTGAGGCCCTTGATCGGGTTGCTCGGATGGACCACGACGGGCAGGCCGTCCATGGCCACCACGTGGGCCACCGGCATCACGCCGTTCTCCACGGCCGCCTTGAACTCGCCCTCCTTCATGAAGCGGGACATGTCGGCCACGTCGCAGACGCCGTTGATCAGGCTCTTGGCGCCGTTGCCGCTGCCCGACTCGCTCACCGAGATCACCACGTCCTTGTGCTTGGACATGTAGTACTCGGCAAACTGCTTGGCGATGGGCCCGACGGTGGTCGAGCCGTCCACCACTATCTTGCCTGCCGCTTGCCCGTAGGCGACGGCCCCGTGGCCACACAGGGCCAGGCCGACCGCCGCCAGCACGAGAACGCTGAGCCTTGCCTTCACTCCGCCTGCTCCTTCCATGCCGGGGTCGCCGCCGGGGGAGCGCAGCATCGCCCCCCCGGCGCCTCCATTCACGCTACTTCCGCAGTGTTAGGGTTGTACTAAGGCCGCCCCCCGCCTCATCGGCCCGCAGCTCAGTCTTTGCCCAGCAGCCACTGGTCGAAGCCGTACTCCGTCTTCAGCATGGGCAGCGCGGCCCGGTGGGCTACCTGGGCCCGCACAAGGGCGTCCTCCGCCCTGGCCAGCTCCTTGTGCACTTCGCTGTACTGGACGACCCGGGGCGTCAGCACGACGACCATCTCGGTCTGGCGGTCGGCGTTCTGCTCGCCGCCGAAGAGGTAGCCCAGGATCGGTATGCTGCCAAGGACCGGCATCTTGGCGGTGGACTTGACCTCTTCGGTGCGCTTCAGCCCGCCCAGGCAGAGCGAGACGCCGTCCCGCATCAGCACGGTGCCCAGCAGCGTGTTGTTGCGCACGATGGGCGTGCCCGAGGGAGTAGCCCCGATGATGTCGCTCTGGGTGAGCGCGTAGACCAGTTCGCTCGTCTCCAGTCCGATGAACGGCGCCACCACGAGCGTGAAGCCCACATTGACGTCGCCGTTGCGGTGTGTCAGGCAGCGGTCGGCGATGAGCGACTCGAAGCTGCTCACCGTCTCGCCGTCGTCGAGCAGGTCGCTCTCGTCGGGCTCCACGTCGAAGTGGAGCACCTGGTCGGTCAGGCTGAGGGTGCCGATGGTGTTGTGGCGCACGTTCAGGCGCCCGCTGGTGACCAGCCGCGCCTTGCCCTTGCGGACCATGAAGTCGAGGAACTCGGAACTAAGCAGCCAGTTGGCGGCCGCGTAATAGCCCCGGCCCCGGCTCGTGATCCGCTCCGTGCCGCCGATCACGTCGAGGGCGTCCACGAACGGGTCGAAAGAGCTGGTCACTTCGTCGGCCTTCTGCGAGGAGCGGAAGCCCCACGCCACGAAGTCGAAGAGGCTCCGGCCCGGGCCGCACTTCCAGGCCACGTAGTCGAGGCCCAGCTTCAGGTCGCTGGAGAGCTCCACCTCGTAGACGGCGGCGTCGAGCACCACCTGAGGCGGGAAGACGTCCACCAGCTCCGCCGTCTTCAGGTAACTGCCGATGCGGTAGGGCTCGCCCCGCACGAAGACGGAGTTGGTGGTTTCGTCTATGACCGTAGTGCCGCCGTCGCTGCCGCCCGGCACCTCGGCCAGCTCGTCTATGTTCGCCACGTCGCGGAACTTGGCCCTGTAGTAGGCCTGGTAGGAGCCGTCAATGTCCTCCTGTATCCAGGACTCGTCCAGCGCCTTGAGGGCCGCCTCGATGTAAGGGAGCTGGAACTGGGGGCAGATGACGTGCAGGTACTGCTTCTTGCCCACCTTGTCGCGGATCACCTCGGCCCGTCCGCCCTCCTTGGCCGTGATCAGGCGGAAGAGGCTGCGGATCTCCTTGGGCGTGGCGTTCTGGAAGGGGATGACGGCCACGACGTAGTCGTTGACCAGGTTCTTCTGGTTGACGCGCAGGACCTTGACGATGCTGTCCTTGCCACCGTCAATGTTGATCTGCTCGTCCTGGAAGGTGTACTCGTCCACGTTGCTCGTGCCCGCGGTGGGGCTGGCATCGCCCCGCCGGCTGCTGACGCCCGAGGCTTCGTCGTCGCCGGCCAGCGCGGGGCCGACCGCCCCAAGGCAGAGCCCCAGGGCAACGCTCAGTATGGCGATGGCTTTCAGTCGTCGCATTGCGTGTTGGACCTCCCGATCTGGAGTCGCGCCGCCGGGCCTACTGCTGGCCCTCGGCGTCGAGGAGCCACTGATCGAAGCCGGCCTCGGTCTTCAGGTTCTCCACGGGCCACTCGCGGCTGGCGCGGGCCCGGATCAGGGCCGCGTCAACCTCCGTGCCGGCGGCCCTCATGGCGGCGAAGTCGGTGACGGTGGTGGCCCGAAGGACGACGACGACGCGCCGCTTCTTGACCAGGTTCTGCTCCCCGCCGAAGAGCCAGCCGATCACCGGCAGGCTCCCGAGCACGGGGACCTTGTTGCTCTGCTGCACCATCATCTCCCGCGTGTAGCCGCCGAGAACCACCTCCTGGCCGTCCTGCACGCGAAGCTCGGTGTCGAAGTCGCGGCGCACCAGCTGCGGCTCGCCGCTGGAGCCGAACCCCGTGTGCCCGACCACGTCGAGTTCCACGTCGAGGTTGATGCCTTCGGTGCCGATCAGCGGCGTCACGTCCAGGAACACGCCCGAGCTCGCGGCACCCAGCTCCCGGGCCGCCGTGTCCCCCACCACGACGCGATCGCCGAACAGGTCGAAGACGTCGTCCTCGTCATCGAGAGGGAAGCGGACGGGCTCAGTGTCTTCGCTGACGCGCCAGTAGAAGATCTGGTCGCTGGCCTCCAGCTCGGCGCTGCGCCCGTTGCGCGTGAGCACCTTGGCGCTGGTCAGGACGCGCGCCTTCTGCTTGGTGACCAGGAAGTCGAAGAAATCGGCCGGCACGTCCAGGAAGTAGCTGTAGTAGGAGCCCTTGGACTTCCACTGCGCGCCGGGCAGCGCAGCCGTGCCCGTGCCCAGGTCCAGCAGCGGGTCGGCGCCGGCCGACAGGGTAGGGATGCTCTCCTTCTCCCAGAACAGCGCGCCGGCGAACAGCGAGCGGCCCGGCCCGTTCTTCCATGAGACAAAGTCGAGCCCGAGCGCGTCGTCGTTCTCGACGTTGATCTCATACAGCGTAGCCTCGATCATCACCTGCGGCGGCGGGTAGTCCAGGATCGGGAGCCACCGCTTGACGTCCTCGATGCCGCTGGGGGAATCGTAGAAGAGGAACCCGTTGACCTCGGTGTCGGCAACCTGGTCGCCCGTGGAGTGGTTGGGAGCCAGCACGGCGGTGACCAGGTCGCCAAATGCGTCGTCCCCTGCGTTGCGATGCTTCAGCCGGTAGTAGAACAGCTCATCGCCCGACGACGAGGTCAGGCCCGGCACGTCAATGACGCGCATCAGCTCGTCAATGTAGGGGATCTGGTAGATGGGAGCGATGACCACGGCCTTGCCGCTCTTGACGGAGTGGTGGGGGTCGGCCGGGTCCTCGGGCCTGCCGTAGAGGAACCAGGCGCCCTCCTCGATCTCCATGCTGCGGCGGATGAACCGGATCGTGTCGTAAGGGTTCACATTCCTCAGGTCGTAGACCTTGGGGACGTAGCGGTTCGTCTGCGCCTTGTTGGTGGTGCGCAGCACCCGGATCAGGTGCGTCTCCACCTCGTCGGGCGCGGCGAACTCGGCGCCCTTCGGCTCCTGCGCTCCGGCCGTCCGGACTGCGCCGAAGGCAAGCAGCAAGACTGCGCAAAGAATGGACCTCTTCATTCCTCCTTGCCCTCCTGTTGGGGTTCGGACATCTCAAGGGGTTCCACGGCGCCGCTGTAGGGGTTCACCATGAACCCCGACTCCCGGACCACCTCCCCGCCCGCGGTCTGCGGGAAGATGGTCCACACGTAGAGCCCCGACTCGCCCACGGGCACGAGCACCGCCCTCAGGTCCGCGTCGGCAGCGGCGCCCCCGGCCTGCCTTACCAGCGCAACCGCCTGCTCCCGCGTCAGGATGCCCGAGTAGGGATCGCGCTCGAACCGGACGCTCTCGCTCACCTCGTACCGGACAGACTCCGAGTAGCAGGTCGGGAGCGGCTCGCCCGTCTCAGAACCGATCCGACACCCGCTCAACGCGGCCATTAGGCCCCATGCGCCCGCTTCCGGGGTCAGCCGCG
>LJUE01000226.1:0-1097 GCA_001303885.1 Planctomycetes bacterium SM23_32
AGGTCCCGCTCCTTCTCCAGGCACTTCATCACGATGGAATCGAG
Source organism: Planctomycetes bacterium SM23_32 (assembly GCA_001303885.1). Taxonomy (GTDB): domain Bacteria; phylum Planctomycetota; class Brocadiia; order SM23-32; family SM23-32; genus SM23-32. Next base: position 45 of record LJUE01000226.1, read on the forward strand.
GTCGCCGTCAAGGCGCGGGGTGACCACCGAGGGGCGCTTGGGCACGAACTCCCGGATGATGCGCAGCGACTCCAGCGGCCGCGTGCGGTCTATGCGGTAAGGCAGCGTGTCCGTGAGCAGCTCGTAGAAGAGCACCCCGATCGAGTAGACGTCGGAGCGGATGTCCAGCTCTTCGGGCCGGCCCAGCGTCTGCTCAGGGCTCATGTAGGACGGGGTGCCCATCACCTCGCCGGCCTCGGTCATGTGGGGCTCGTCCTCGCTGTAGGGGCCGGCCAGCCGGGCCAGGCCGAAGTCCAGCAGGCGGGGGTTGCCCTCGCCGTCCACCATGATGTTATTCGGCTTGATGTCCCGGTGGATCACGCCGCGCTGGTGGGCGTAGGCGACGGCCTTGCAGACCTTCATGAGCAGCGCGCAGATCTGCCGCTTGCCCAGGTTATGGCGGACGACGTACTCCTTGATGGTGCACCCCTCGACGTACTCCATCGTGAAGTACGGCTGGCTGTTGATCTCACCGTACTCGTAGACCGCCACGATGCCGGGATGCTTCAGCCGGGCGACGGCCTGGGCTTCCCGCTCGAAGCGCATGCGATAGCGCGGGGAGGCGAACTTGCCGCTGAGCATCACCTTCAGCACGACCACGCGCGGGGGCTGCTTCTGCCTGGCCTTGAAGATGGCCCCCATCCCGCCGCGGCCCAACGGCTCCAGGATCTCGTAGTTCTCCGCGAACTCGGCCCGCACGGCCTCCAGACGCTCCTGGTCGGAAGCCCCGGAGCCGACGATGACGGACGTCTCCTCGTGCGCGTCCGCTTCCTCGGCCGGCTCGTCGGGAAAGAAGCCCCCGCTGACGCCGGGCTCGGGCTCCGGTTCCGGGCCGCCGGGCACCAGCGCGATCCGTTCGCGACACTGGCCGCAGAGCACCACGCGGGCACCGGACGGCGCCTCCAGCACCGACGCGCACCGCGGGCAGGTGACCTCGCGCGTCCGCGAGACGCGGAACTCGTGCAAGCACTCCCCGCACCGGAGGCGCTCCGCCCTGGAGTCCACGTCCAGAGG
>LJUE01000226.1:1120-6025 GCA_001303885.1 Planctomycetes bacterium SM23_32
GCGGTCCCGCCTGCCGATAGCCGCGCGCTTCCCTGGCCTGGCGAGGGGGCGCGGCATTCCCGTCGGACACACCGTGTGCGCCGGGCGGCTTAGTGTAATGAAAGCGCGCGGGCGGATGGCAGCGTGAAGGCCCCAGAAGCGCATCAAACCGGCTCTCAGGCCCTTGCACACGGTCAGCAGAGCCGCAGAAAAGCAGGCGAAATCGGCCCCTCCGCAGCCCGCCCACCGCCTGCGGACCGCCGGCCCGGGGCCCCGAGGCGCCGGCTCAGGCAGAGCGCAGCGCCGGGCCTCAGCCCTTCACCACCCCGATGGGTTCGAGGCGGGCCACTTTGCGGGTTATGCCGGCCTCGTGCATCACCGTCACCACGGCGTCCACGTTCTTGTAGGCCTCGGGCATCTCCTCCGCCAGTGTGGTGCGCCCTTCGCAGCGGACGGTGATGCCGCGCTCGGCCAGCTCGCGCTTGATGCTACGGCCACTGGCCTTGCGGATGGCGCCCTTGCGGCTCATGAGGCGGCCGGCGCCGTGGCAGGTGCTGCCCCAGGTCTCCTGCATGGCGCGCTCGGTGCCGACCAGCAGGTAGGAGGCCGTTCCCATGTCGCCGGGGATGAGCACGGGCTGGCCAACGTGGCGGTACGGCGTGGGCGTCTCGGCGTGCCCCGGCGGGAAGGCGCGCGTCGCCCCCTTGCGGTGCACGCAGAGGGTGCGCCTCTCGCCGTCCACGTCGTGCTCCTCGAACTTGGCGATGTTGTGGCACACGTCGTAAACCTGGCGGAAGCCGAGCGCGTCCCGGTCGCCGCCGAAGACGCCCTCGAAGGCGCGGGCGGCCAGCGTCAGGATCGTCTGCCGGTTGGCCCATGCGTAGTTGGCGGCGCACGCCATGGCGGCCAGGTAGCGGTCGGCCTCGGGCGAGCCGAGCGGCGCGCAGGCAAGCTGCCTGTCCGGCACGTCAATGCCGTACTTGCGCGTGGCGTTCTGCATGGTTTTCAGGTAGTCGCTGCACACCTGGTGGCCGAAGCCGCGCGAGCCGCAGTGGACCTGGAGGACGACCTGCCCCCGGGCGACGCCGAAGGCCTCGGCGGCGGCCTCGTCGAAGACCTCCGCGACGCGGTCCACCTCCAGGAAGTGGTTGCCGCTGCCCAGCGTGCCCACCTGCGGCTGGCCCCGCTTGAGGGCCTTCTGGCTCAGGGCGTCGGGGTCGGCCCCCTGCAGGGCGCCGTGCGCCTCGGTGCGCTCCAGGTCGTCGGGCACCCCGAAGCCGTTCTCCACCGCCCAGCCGGCCCCTTCCACGCAGAGCTGGCGCAGCTCCTTCTCGCCGAGCCTGCGGATGGCTTTCGACGAGCCGACGCCGCACGGCACCTGGCTGTATAGCTGGTTCACGAGCTCCTGGATCCTGGGCCGCACCTCCTGCTCGGTCAGGTCCGTGCGGATGAGGCGCACGCCGCAGTTGATGTCGAATCCGATGCCGCCGGGTGAGACGACGCCGTCCTGCCCCGGGTCGAAGGCGGCCACCCCGCCTATCGGGAAGCCGTAGCCCCAGTGCGCGTCCGGCATGGCGAATGACGCTCGCACGATGCCCGGCATGTAGGCCACGTTGATGGATTGCTGCACGGCGTTGTCGCGCTCGATGGACTCCAGCAGCTGGCTGTCGGCGTAGATGCGCACCGGCACGTTCATCCGCCCCGTGGCCGGTATCTCCCAGACCAGCGGGCCGACCTGCTTCAGCTCGTAGCCTCGCTCGGCCATTGCACCCTCCCGGGCGCTCCCCGGAGCGCCCCACACGCTACACGTCAAAGACTATCCGCACTTCGCAGCGATCGTCCGTCCGCTTGATGGCCAGGTCGTGGTAAGTCACCGCCTTCACGTTGCACAGGACCCGGTGCCGCCTGCGGTCGAAGGGCTCGCCCTTCAGCTCGCCCTCCACGCTCTGCGCTCCCATGGACAGCACGCTCACGCCGGCCGGGGCGAAGCCCTCCGCGTCGAAGGCGAACAGGATCTCCTCCAGCCATGCGACCAGCAGCTCCTCGGGCTCCTGCCCTTCGGCGCGGACGGCGCGCCTCTGGGCCGGGGCCACGCTCCCGGTGTCCAGCATCAGCTCGACGAACCCCTGCCCCGCTTCCTCGAACAGCTCCGGCAGCCCGGGCGCCCACACCTCCAGCCCGACGTCGGCGGTGTGCTCAAACGTCCGGTGGCCGGCCCCTTCCCGCTCGGCATGCTCCATGGCGGCTCCCCTGAATCCATGATCGAGCATTGCGCCCGGCTGTTCAAGGCGAAGCACAAGCGACGGGCGAATCGGTTGTCTCCGCGCCGCCCTCATGGTAACCTCAGGCGGCGAAGCCATCGCAAGGGGCGCGCATGACGGAAGTGATCGCAGTCGTGATCGGTCTGGCGGTGGGCGCGGTGCTGGCCTGGCTCTGGACCTCCCGCCGCGCGGGCGCGGCCGCCGGCAGCATGGGGGAGCTGCGCGCGCAGCTCTCCAAAGCCGACGAGGACTTCCGCGCGCTGCGCCACAGCCTGGACGCCGAGCGCGAAGCCCGCGTCAAAGCCGAGACCGAGCTGGCCGAGGCCGCCGCCAACCTCGAAGAACAGAGGGAACTCCTCCGCGAGGCGCGCGAGAAGCTGAGTGACACCTTCAAGGCCCTGTCGGCCGACGCCCTGAAGAGCAGCAGCGAGTCGTTCCTGGAGCTGGCCAAGAAGTCGCTGGAAGGGCTCCTGGCCGAGTCCAGGGGCGACCTGGAGAAACGTCGCGAGTCCATCGAGGCCATGATCAAGCCGCTGCGGGAGGCCCTGAAGGGCTACGAGGACCACATCCGCGACCTGGAGAAGGGCCGCAAGGAGGCCTACGGCGGCCTGCAGGAGCAGCTGAAGACCCTCGCCACCACCCAGCGCGAACTCCAGAGGGAGACCGGCAACCTGGTCACCGCGCTGCGCAACCCCCAGGTGCGGGGTCGCTGGGGCGAGGTGAGCCTGCACCGCGTGGTCGAGCTGGCCGGCATGAGCGAGCACTGCGACTTCTCCGAGCAGGTCTCCGTCCGCTCCGAGGACGGCCAGGTGCGCCCCGACATGGTGGTGCACCTGCCGGCCGGCCGGCAGATCGTCGTGGACGCCAAGGTCTCCCTGGACGCCTACCTTAACGCCCTGGCGGCGGAGACCGAGCCGGAACGCGCGCGCTGCCTCGCCCAGCACGCCCGCCAGACGCGCGACCACATGGAATCGCTCGCCCGCAAGTCCTACTGGGACGAGTTCGCGAGCGCCCCGGAGTTCGTAGTTATGTTCATCCCGGGCGAGTCGTTCTTCGGCGCGGCCGTGGACCAGGACCCCTCGCTCATCGAGGACGGCATGGAGAACCGCGTCGTGCTGTCCACGCCCACCACGCTGATCGCCCTGCTGCGGGCGGTCGCCTACGGATGGCGCCAAGAGCAGCTTGCCAAGAACGCCCAGGAGATAAGCGAGCTCGGCAAGCAGCTCCACGACCGGCTCCGGGTGCTGGCCGAGCACCTGGGCCGCATCGGCGGCTCGCTGGGCAAGGCCATTGACGCCTACAACGACGCGGTTCGCCGAGCTCGGCGTGTCGGCCCCGCAGGACATTCCGCCCGTCGAGCCGGTCGAGACCACCCCCCGCAAGCTCGCTCCGCCCGAGGCCGAGGATGAGGCGGATTGAAGGGCCACCCCTCGGGTGCTATTCGCGTCCCTCTTCGGCAAGGCGCCGGCTATACTGCCGCAGCAGGTCGCGGTAGCGCGCGGGAAGGCGGCCGGTGGCGAACGTGTCGGCCACCTTCTGCCGCTCGGCCGGGGGGAGCTGAGGCAGCCACGTTTCGTCCACCGGCTCGGCCTCCCGCAGCCGTCCCGGCGCCCAGCGCCCGGCCGACGGCGCCGACTCCTCCGCCGGCTGGCGCGGCGGCGACGTGCTCCCCCCCGTCTGGGAGGGGGCGGCCTCGCCCGGCCTGGCCGGCATGCTCGACGCCGCACCTCCCTCGGTTTCGAGCGACGCGATCAACTCGTCGAGGCCGTCGAGCACCTCCTGCTGGACTGCCTGCACTTGGTCCTCGGTGACGCCTCTGCGCAGCATCTGCTCGGCCGCCCGGCTGCGGAGGCGCAGGGGCTCCAGCAGTGAGCCGCCGGCAGGGGGCACGGCGCCGACAGCCATGAGCAGGGCCACGGCCGCCCCGATAGCCATCGGGCCGCTGTGCCGTCCGGTCGGCATCACTGCTCCTCCCGCATCGTGAGCGCCTCATCAACGGCCGCCAGGGCCGCCGTGACCCGCCTCTGCCCCTCGGCCAGCCGTTCGAGGCTTCGCTTGGCGCCATCGGGCAGCCGACCGGTCGCATCGCGCGTGGCTTCCAGGTCCCCCGTCAGCCGCTTGACCGACGCCTGCATGGTGCGCGTCAGCCGGAGCTCGCCGGCAACGTCGAGCAACGCCATGCCCTCCGGCTCCCGCTCGGGCTGCTCCCGCGGCCGCGGAGGCTCTCCGCTGGCCGGGGGCTGCTCGGCCGCCAGCACTTCGAGCGCCACCTTCAGCGCCGCTTCGATCTCGCGCTGCCAGGCCCGGACGGCAGCCCCGGTGTCGCCCCCGCCGAGCAGGTCGGCGCACGCTGCGGCGTCATCCACGACTCCCTCGACCAGCGCCGGCAGCGCCGCCGACGAACCGTCTTCCCGCAGCAGGGCCAGCGCCTCCCCCGCGCCCTGCCCCACCGCCGCCTGTCGTGCGGCCAGGGCCGCCAGCTCAAGCTGCTGGGCGCGTGTCAGGGCGGCGCCTCGCACTCGAAGCTCATCGGTGAGTTCCGTCTCGGCGCTCACTTCCTGCTGAACTGCAAGGGCCTGCTTGAGCATCTCCCGCAGGCGGGCGCGCAGGGCAGCCAGGCGCTGCCCCTCCAGTTGCAGGATCGCGGCGCGCACTGAGGCAAGCG
>LJUE01000025.1:0-3232 GCA_001303885.1 Planctomycetes bacterium SM23_32
CCGCGCATGCCGTGCTCGACGGGGTCGTGCAGCACGGGGCAGGTGACCCGGCGCAGGATGGAGTCGCAGTAGTTGAGGTACTCGTTGCGTCCGAGCGCGCCTTTGTGTTTGCCGAGCAGCGCCGTCCCCGCCTCGTCCACCATCAGGCGCCGCGCCAGCTCCATCAGCTCGGGGGCATCGCGCAACTCGTCAAAGAACTCCGCGCCCCGCAGGCAGCCCAGGCAGGCGAGGGGGGCGTGGAGTCCGTTGTGAGAGAGCATCTTCACGTCCTCGGAGGCCCGGAAGCGGGGGGGCGGCTGGGCGTCCAGGGCGCCCGGCAGGCGGGGGAGGCCGGCAGTCACGTGCGCCTCGACGGGGATGCCGTAGAACGGCTCGGCCACCACGGCCCAGTCGAGCCCGGGCGCTGGGGGCTCCAGCGACGGCGCAGGCGCGGCCACCACCTTGCACATGCGCCCCATCACGGTGTCGCCGACCAGCACGTCCCCGCCCAGCTCGCGCCCGGCGTCGCGCTGGACGGCCTGGCGCAGGTTCGCGGCGATCTCCACGCCGTTCTCGGCGCACAGGACGCGCAAGGGACGCTCCGGCGTGCGACGGCGGGCGGCGTTGGCCAGCAGCGGGGCGAGTTGCGGCAGGTTCGGCTCGCCGACGGCCGTGAAGATCAGCTCGGCCCCATCGAGCAGCTCGCCCAGGGCGTCCGCATCGCCGGCCTCGCCCAGCAGCACGCCGTCCACCCCCTGCACCTCGACCGGCCGCATCGAGAGGCCGGTCCGGTTGAACGTGTAACTGCCCGCGCGGCGCAGGTGGTCGAGCAGGTCGGCCTTGAGGCGGACGTCCAGGAAGGTAACGCGGCAGTGGGGGGTCAGCTCCGGGCCCAGGAAGCCGAGCCCCAACGCCCCCGCGCCGAACACGACGCAACTCATCCTGGCTTCAGCGTTCATGGGCGCCCCCGGCCATCAAGGGACCGAGATCGGGCCGGCGCGGGCTCAGGCCCTCACGGGGTTGACGAGCGTCCCGATGCTCTGGACGGTGCACTCCAGCAGGTCGCCAGCCTGCAGGAACCGCTGCGGCGTGCGCGCGAATCCTACGCCCGGCGGCGTGCCCGTGCCCACGACGTCGCCCGGCTCCAGGGTCAGCACGGCGCTCAGATACTCGATGATCTGGGGGATCTTGAAGATCATCTCCGAGGTGCTCCCGGACTGGAGGACCTCGCCGCCGATCCTGCATTCGAGCGTCAGGTCGTGGGGATCGGGCACCTCGTCGGGCGTCACGATCCACGGGCCGATCGGGCAGAACGTGTCAAACGACTTGGCCAGCGTCCACTGCCCTCCGCCGCGCACGTGCTGGTAGTCGCGGGCCGTCACGTCGTTGAGCACGGTGTAGCCGGCGACGTGGTACATGGCCTGCGAGGCATGCACGTTCCTGGCAGGCGCCCCGATGACGAAAGCCAGCTCCACCTCGTAGTCCACCTGGTCGGAGGTCTCCGGCAGGCGGATGGGGTCGCCGGGGCCGATGACGCTGCTGGGGGCCTTGGAGAAGATGACGGGTTCGTCTGGGACTTCGGCGCCGCTCTCGGCGGCGTGGTCCCGGTAGTTCAGGCCGAGGCAGAGCACCTTGCCGGGGCGTGGTATCGGCGCGTGCAAGTCCTGCTCGCGCAGCGGGATGGCGAAACGGTCCAGGAAGCTGGGATCCTGCTCGCCGCGGGCGGCAACGTCGCGTACGTCTTGCATCAGCTCGGGATCGGGGAGGATGGCCTTCAGCGGCAGGGCGGTCTTGCCCGGCCGCGGGTCGGCGAGCCGTCCGCCCGAGGCGGCCTCCAGCAGGAGCACGCGCCCCTCAATGACCACGCCGGCGCACTCGTGATCGCCGGCGGCCAGCGTGACAAGTCTCATCTCTGCCTCGATGCTCGGCGGGCCAGCCGGGACGCCCCGCCTCCTAGTCGTATTTCCGCACGTCCGGCTCGGGCACCTCGTCCAGCAGCATCCTGACGATGCGGACGCTGTCGAGGCCCTCCGCCTGGGCCTGGAAGTTGCAGGCCACCCGGTGACGCAGCACGGGCACGGCCACGGTCCTGATGTCTCCGGTGGAGACGTTGAACCGCCCGTCCATGGCCGCCACGGCCTTGGCGCCCAGCACAAGGTGCTGACCGGCGCGAGGGCCGGCGCCCCAGTCCACCATCTTGCGCACGAACTCCGGCGCCGTGTCTGAGGTGGGCCGGGAGGCGCGGATGATGGTCGTGGCGTACTTCACCACGTAGGGCGAAGCGACGATCTCCTCCACCAGGTCCTGCATGCCGATGATCTGCTGGGCGCTGATGACGCTCTCCAGCCGGGGGCGGGCGCCCCGAGTGGTCTCGCCCAGTATCCGCTCCTCGACGTCCTCGCCGGGGTAGTCAATGTGGATGTTGAACATGAACCGGTCGAGCTGGGCCTCGGGCAGCGGATAGGTGCCTTCCTGCTCGATGGGGTTCTGCGTGGCGATCACGAAGAAGGGGCGCGGCAGGTCGTAAGTCGTCTGACCCACGGTGACCTGCTTCTCCTGCATGGCTTGAAGCAGCGCGGCCTGGGTCTTCGGCGGCGTGCGGTTAACCTCGTCGCCCAGCACGATGTGGGCGAAGAGCGGCCCCGGCACAAAGCGGAACTCCCGCGTGCCCGTGCTCTCGTCCAGCACGTTGGTGCCAGTGATGTCGCTGGGCATCAGGTCCGGGGTGAACTGCACGCGCCGGAAACTCAGGGACATGATCTCCGCCAGGCAGGAGACCATCATCGTCTTGGCCAGCCCGGGCACCCCCACCATCAGGCAGTGCCCCCGGGCGAAGATGCCCGCCAGCAGCTGTCCCAGGACCTCCTCCTGGCCGTAGATGACGCGCCTGAGCTGCCCCAGCATGGCGTCTATGTGCCCGCTGAATTCCTCCAGCCGGCGGGCGAAGCTCGCCGCCTTCGCGTCGGTCGTCTTCTGCTGTTCGGCCGCCGCCACCGCCGTTCTCCCGCTGCACGCATGCCTTGAGCGGCGCGCCGGAAAAGCACGCCCGGCTCCCGAAGACCTTGAAGGGAGCCTGCGCCCACGCTCAGGAATGGATTATACCGCGGCCGCCACCCCGAACCCAAGCATGCCGCTGAAAGGGGGCCCCGCGAGCGCAGCAACCCGGAGGGCTACCGGGACGTGTCGCTCAGCCTGGTCTCGAGGAGGTAGCGCGCCTGGGCGGAGGCGTGCAGTTCCGGCCCCATCTGCGCCG
>LJUE01000025.1:3245-22923 GCA_001303885.1 Planctomycetes bacterium SM23_32
TCCGGCCCCATCTGCGCCGCCTTCGCCAGGTATTGCTCCGCCTCCTGGAGCCGGCCCTCCTCCAGCAGGTGGCGCCCCGTCAGGAGCAGGTGGATGCTCTGCCCGTGGCGGCGAAGGAACCGGGCGTTCTCGTCGTCCGGGTTGGCGGAGAGCGCCTCGTCGAACAAGGCGTTCATCTCCGCCACGAGGCCCTCGTAGTAGGACGCGGCCGGGGAGGCGAACTGCAGCACGAACAGGGCCATCTGCGCGTCCAGCAGGTACTGCGTGCCGGCAAACCACTTCCGCAGCTCGGCGCGGACCTCGGCCCGCCTCTCCTGAGGGATGCCCCTGAGCCGGGGCCAGACCGGAACGCGCAGCCGCGCCAGCATCTCCATGTTGGCGAGGTCCTCATTCTCCGAGAAGGGCCGGCTGGCGTGGAACTCCAGGTACGGATGGTCGTCCGTGTAGAGCAAGCCCGGCCCGAGGCCGTCCGCCAGACGCGCGTCGGCCACGCAGAAGGCGTCCAGCAGGTCGTAGACGTTCACCACGTCGCAGAGGGCCAGGTGCTGCCTGACGGCGGGCCGGTTCACACGGCGTTCGAATGCGGGGAAGTCTACCTGCAGCGGCTCTGCCGTGCCGACCAAGGTGCAGAAGTCCGTCGTGTGCTTGAACCAGACGCTGGTGTAAGGGAAGGCCTCCTGGAAGGAGCGCAGCAGCATCTTGAAGTCTTCGTGCGGTATCGAGTGCAGCGGCAGCCACTGGGACAGGATGCCGCCGGGGGCCAGCCGTCGCTTCGCCTGGCGGTAGAAGTCCACCGTGTAGAAGGCGCCGTTGCCGGGGTTCAGCCCCGGGTGGAGGACGCCGGCCTGGATGAAGTCATACGTGCGGTCCGTGCCCAGCACGTAGTTGCGGCCGTCCTCGATGTGGATGCGCACCTCCGGGTCGTCCAGGATGTCCCCCCTGTACTCGTTGAACAGGGCAGCGGCCCCCTTGACGCCCGGCGCTATCTCCACCACGTCCACCTCCACGCCGTGGACGCGGCAGGTCCAGGCGGTGTAGCCGATACCCAGGCCGATCAGCAAGACCCGCCTGGGGTTCGGGTGCAGCAGCAGCGGGATGTGGGCGATCATCGCATGGCTGGGCCAGTCATAGCGGTGCGCCTGCACGCCCCAGGACTCGTTGACCCAGAGCATCGGGGACGAGTCGTAGCCCCGGGTCACCGAGACGGTCGCCTCCGCGTTCTCCTCGTAAAAGAGGATCTCGGCCTCCGGCCCCACAACGCTCCGGACGAGCTGCATCGGCCGCAGCAGCAGCAGCGCCGGCGCCAGCACGAGCAGCGCCAGGGCCGCCAGCAGCGCCGGCCGCCTGCCAGGAGCACGCCGGGCCACCGGATCGGCCGCGAGCATCCAGACCGCCAGCGCCACGTTGACCAGCGCCATGGCGATGATGGTCCGCTGTATCCCGAGCAGCGGGATCAGGATGAAGCCGCCCGTGAACGCCCCGAAGATCGACCCGAGCGTGTCCAGGCACCCTATAACGCCCATCTTGCGCCCCAGGCGCCGGAGCACGGGCACGTAGATGCGGGCCACCACCGGCATCGTCGCCCCCATAAAGCAGGTCGGTGCCAGGATCACCAGGCAGCAGACGCCGAAGCGCGTCAGCGTGTAGCCGAGCCAGCCCCAGTGTGACAACAGGCCGATCAGCTCGGAGCTGTGCCGCAGCAACCACGGCAGCAGCGGGACAGTGGCCAGCGCCGTCAGGCCGATGCCCAGCTCGATCAACCCCAGCGTCCGGTAGGGGTCGGGCGAGCGGTCAATGCGCCGGCGCACGACGAAGGCGCCTATCGAGAGCCCCGCCACGAACGTCGCTACGATCGCGGAAATGGCATACACGTTCGACCTGACGAAGAAGAACAGCATCCGCATCCACGCCATCTGGTAGGCCAGGGACGTGAAGCCCTCGATGCCGAACACCCAGAGCGCCACCTTCACGCCCCGCGGCAGCCGGGCGGGCTCGGCCGGCTCGGCGTCTTCGGGGGGGGGCGCCGCTGGCTCGGTCCCGCACCTCTTCAGCCTCATGTCCAGCGCCACTGCCGCGACCGCCACCGCCGCGTTCAGCCCGCCGGCCAGCGCCAGCGTGCCCGTCAGCCCGAACAGCTCCAGGAACGCGTAGCCCGCCAGCACGCAGCCGATGAAGGCCCCCAGGTTGTTGGCCGAGTAGAGGCCGGCCACCTCGCGCCCGAGCCGCCCCGCCTGAGACACATAGGCCCGTGCCAGCACCGGCAGCGTGCCGCCCATCAGCGACGTCGGCACAATGAGCACCAGGAAGGACAGGCCGAAGCGGATCAGGCTCATTGCGTAGTGGCTCTGGCCGAACGGCCCATAAAGCGCCACGTAGACCCGCGTCAGTCCGTCGGTGATGGGGGGGAAGAGCACGGCGAACACGGCGATGCCCAGCTCCAACAGCGCGAGCAACTCCAGCGGCCGCCGCCAGCGGTCCACCATCCGCCCGAAGAACAGGCTGCCCAGCGCCAGTCCCGCCATGAACGACGTCACCACGGCGCTGGTGGCGTAGATCGTCACCCCGAACACCAGCGCAAGCTGACGCGCCCAGACGATCTGGTAGATCAGCGCCGCCGCGCCCGAGAGGAAGAACATCGCCAGCATCAGCCACGAGGCGGCACGGGCGGGGACCGTGCCAACGGGCTGGCCGGGAGTCTCTTGGGCGGGCGTCTGGGGAACCTCCAAGTTCTTCGCTCCCTTTGCGTTACGAACGGGAAGACGGGCCTCGGACCGGGACTTGCGGGAGCCCCCCGGCAGAGCGAGGTCCGGTGGCGCCCTACCGGCCCAGCACGTGGGCGATCTCAACGGGCCGGCCCGTGCGCGATGACTCCATCACGGCGAAGCTCATGGCCAGGCTGCGCAGGTTGTCCCTGCCGCTGGTCTCCGGCTCACGCTCCTCCAGCACGGCCCGGCAGAACTCCTCCAGCGCGGCCGTCTGGCCCGTGCCGGAGCCGCCGGGCAACGCCACCTCGCTGTCCTCACCCGGATGGTCGGCAGGGATTACGTGCACGCGGTCGGCGCGCAGCTCGATGACGGCCTCGGGGCACTCGATGCTCCAGTAGCCGTCCCAGGTCGTCTGGCGGCCACGCGTCACCCACGTGCCCTCGTAGACGACCTTCAGGCCGCCCTCGAACTCAAAGAGCGCCGCCGCGCACGGGTCCTCCTCGAACCAGCTCCACTGCGGTTTCCACGTGCGCGCACAGACCGACAGCGGCTCCCGGCCCGTGAGCGCGCGCATCAGGTCGAAGTGGTGGATGCTCATGTCGCGCACCAGCGGATGGGCCATGCGTGGGCTCAATGCCGGATCGAACCGCAGCGAGCGCGCGAACCGCACCGATATGTTGTCCGGCGGCCCGAACCGCCCGCTCTGGAGCAACTGCCGCATGGTGCGCGCCCAGGGGCGGAACCGGTAGTTCTGGCTCACCATCAGCGTGCGGCGCGCTTCCCGAGCCGCCTCCACCATACGCCGGCCGCGCTCCATGCTGTCGGCGATGGGCTTCTCGGTCAGCACGTGCATCCCCCGCTCGAACGCCGCCAGGGCCACCTGGTGATGCACGCACGGCGGCGTCGCGTTCAGCGCGGCGTCGGCCCGGACGGCGTCGAAGGCGTCGTCGCAGTCCTGGAAGCAGTGCGAGGGCGCCAGGCCGGTCTGCGCGCGCGCGGCCGCCAGGGCGTGAGGATCGGTGTCCACGATGGCCACAAGCGAGGTGTCCGGGTGGCGCTGGATGCGGCCGAGCCACGTCTGCCCAAACCCGCCCACGCCGACCTGGATGATGTTCATCTGCCCGACCCTCCAAGCGCCACGCGCCGGATTCTAACTCAGGCCGCGCCCTGCGGCAACTGCTCCTTCCGCCGCGCTCGCCTTGTCGTTGGGCCGCGGAGGTGGCCTATAATCGGAGGCCCGTGGCGCCGCGCCGCCGGCCGATGCCGGCTGTTCGGCCCTGCTCGCGGCGGCACTCACGCCATGCGGGGCGCCGTGAACCGATCGGGCATTGCGCGCGACCTTACAGCAGACCAATGAGCCGGACGCGCGACTATATCCTCACCGAGCTACTCGTGCTTCGCACGCAGCAAGGCGATCGGGAAGCCTTCGGCGCCCTGGTGGAGCTGTGGCAGGAGCGGCTCTGGCTCCACGCGCACGCCCTGACCGACACGGGCGAGCAGGCGTGGGACGCGGTGCAGGAGACCTGGACGGCCGTCGTCAAGGGCATCGGGCGGCTGGCCGAGCCGGCCGCTTTCCCACGGTGGGCGTTCCGCATCCTGACGCACAAGGCCGCTGACCAGGTGCGCCGGCGCCAGGCCGAGCGGGAGGCGCAGCAGGAGCTGGCCGCCCTGGCCGGCACATCCGAGCGGCGCCAGGGGGCGCCCGGCGCCCGAGTGGCCGACCTGCGCGACGCGCTGGCCGCCCTACCGGCCGCAGCCCGCCAGCTCCTGGCCCTGCACTACGCCGAGGGGTTCACCACGGCCGAGGTCGGGCAGATCCTCGGCGTGCCCCAGGGGACGGTTAAGTCCCGCCTTCACCACGCGCGCCGGCACCTCAAGCGGCTGATGGAGGAGGACGACGATGACGGACGTTGAGAGCAGACTGCGGGACCTGTTGCTCGGTGAGGCGCGGCTTGACGGCCCGAGGGCCGAGCTGATGCGCCCATGGTCGGCTACGCCGTGCTGATCCTCATCATGTATGAGGGCACGATCCTCATGAAGCTGTGGGCGTGGGTGGTCCACACGCGGATCACGCTCCAGAAGGAGCTGGCGGAGATCCGCCTGCTGCTGGCCGAGCTGATGGAGGCCCGCCGCACCGAAGCCGTGCCGCCGAGCGGCGACTGACGGGCGCCGGCGCCCCGACCCGATCCGCTCGCTACTGCGGGTGGCCCACCGTCTGGGCGAGGACGATCTTCTGGTCCGGCCGCAGGCCCATCGCTCCGGCGAGGGCGGGCCGGTCTATGAGGGCCCGCACGACCGTGGCCAGACCCTCGGAGGCGCAGTACAGGTAGACGTTCTGGCTGATGAACCCCGCGGCGGCGGCCGAGTAGAAGGCCTTGTCATCCTCCGATGCCCGGCCCATGCGCGCCCAGTCCGACACGTAGACCAGGTTGAGCGGCGCCGCGCCCACGAAGTCCTGCCTGCCCGTCACGGCGCGGACGTCCCGCGCGCGCACGAGGTCCAGGGCGTGGGCCTGGGCGTTGTAGAGGTAGAGCCCGTCGGCCATTGCCACGTAGACGTCCATGTGCTGCCAGTTCACCGCGGACGGCGCCGTGCGCTTGCCCGAATCCGGCCGGTTCACTCCCCAGGCCGCCCAGAGCAGGTTTGACAGCTGCTGCGCGGGCAGTGGCTCGGCGCTGAACGAGCGCGAGCTCTTCCTGTCCTTGAGCACCTGCATCAGCGGCCGCCCGCCCTCGGTCTGCGGAGCCGGCAGCTCAAGGCGCTCGCCCCCCTTCGGCTCCTGTGCCCCGACCATGGCCGCAGCCACGCAGAGCGCGGCCGCGGCCACGGCGCCCACTGCTGGCATCAGCTTCCTCATGGCAATCCTCCCCGCGTGCAGGTGATGTGCGTGCTGTGTCTTGATCCATTGTGTGGCCTGGCGTGTGGGACGTCAACCGCGCCGGAAAGCAGGTAACTGTCCCTAGTTTTCCGGCGCCCTTGCCTTTGGGGTCGGCGCCCTCCCTATAATCTGTGCCGGACTCCGCTCGGTCCCGGCGGCACTCGCGAACCACCTCCACCGTCGAACGCCCGCGTGGGGGCCCACAAGACCCATGGCGAGACCCGAGAGCAACAGGGCGCGCCAGATACAACCCGTCAGCGCCGACGCAAGGGCCGGCCCCGAAACCGGCTCGCGCCGACACCACGTGGTAGGCACGCGAGTGTACGTCAAGGTGGACATGGACGGCGTGAGCGGCATAGTGAGCCCCGAGCAGGTCCGCCCCGGCTCACCCGAATACGAAGGCGCCCGCCGCCTGCTGATGCACGACGTGAGCGCCGTGCTGGACGGAGCCTTCGCCGCGGGCTGCACCGAGGCCGTCATCTACGACATGCACGGGCAAGGGCGCAACCTGGACCTGGAGTCGCTGGACCGCCGCGCCGTGGCCATCTGCGGCAAGCCGCCGCCGACCGACGACTTCTTCTACGGACTGGACGAGTCGTTCCACGCGCTGTTCCTGGTGGGCTGCCACGCGCGGGCCGGCGCCCATGGCGCACTGATGCCCCACACGTACGACCACGAGATCGTCTCGTTGAAGGTCAACGAGACCGAGCTGGGCGAGATCGGCATGGAGGCGGCGCTGGCCGGCAAGTTTGGGGTGCCGCTGGCGCTGGTCACGGGCGACTCGGGGGCCGTGCGGGAGGCGCGGGAGCTGCTGGCCAACGACGTGGAGGCCGTGGAGGTCAAGCGCGCCGTGAGCGCGGGCAGCGCGGTCTGCCTGCCGGCCGCGCGCACCGAGAAGCTGCTGAGCGAGGCGGCCCGTCAAGCGGTGCGACGGGCGCCGACTGTGCCGCCGGTCGTGTTCCAGTCGCCTACGACGCTGGAGGCGACCTTCCGCAGCTCGGCCGCCCCGCCTCCGGGCGGCCCCGACGCGCCTGACGCCTCAGCCGGACAAGACCTCCTCCAGAGCGGCGCCGTAGACCTCGAAGTCCCCGGCCGTGAACAGCACGAAGCGAACCAGCTCCAGCCGGCCTGGATTCCGACGCAGGAAATCGGCCACCTCCGCCAGCGCCGTTCGGGCCGCCTGCCCGATGGGGGAGCCGTAGGCGCCCGTGCTGATGGAGGGGAAGGCGACGCTCCTCAGCCCGCTGTCCACGGCCACCTCGAGGCTGGATCGGTAGGCGCCCGCCAGCAGCTTCTGCTCGCCGCTCTGCCCGCCTCGCCAGACGGGGCCGACAGCGTGGATGACGTGCCGGGCAGGGAGCTCGCCGCCGGTGGTGATGACGGCGCTGCCGGTGGGGCAGCCGCCGATCCGGCGGCATTCCGCCATGATGGCCGGTCCGCCGGCGCGATGGATGGCGCCGTCCACGCCCCCGCCGCCGCGCAGGCCGCTGTTGGCGGCGTTGACGATGGCGTCGGTGTCCTGCCGGGTGATGTCGCCTTGCACCAGTTCGAGCCGGGCGCCGTCAATGGTCGGCATGGCATCGCTCCGCGCTATTATGCGATGGAGTATCCTATTTCGACACAAGCACTTATGACCTTTCCCTGCCTTCGCCCGGGCATATCGGCTACACTGCGCGCGCAAAAACCCTTGGACACGATCCGGGAGGCGGCGATGTCTCTCCCTCACACCAGGACCGATTACTATGAGCTGCTCGGCGTGCCCCAGACGGCGACGCAGCCGGAGATCAAGCGCGCTTACCGCAGCAAGGTCCGCGCCACCCACCCCGACTTGAGCGGCAACGGCGATGCCAGGCACTTCCAGCTCGTCAAACGCGCCTACGAGGTGCTGGGCAACCCGGCGGAGCGAGAGCGCTACGACATGATCAACGGGCTCGGCGCCTACGCCGGCCAGCCGCGCCTGTACCGGCGCAGCTTCGACCGGCTCTTCGACAGCCTGCTCAGCAACCTGAAGGTGGCGCTCCACGCCAGCGTGCGCCTGAACGACGCGGCCGACGCCGAGCGCCGCCGCGCCGGTTGAGCCGCCCGCCCTCTACAGCGACCCGAACAGCCGCAGCACCGAGCCGCTCACCCCGTCGCACTCATCGCCGCAGAGCGCCACGAGCGCGTCGGCTACCTGCTCGGGCGTCACCCACTTGGCCGGATCGGCCTTCGGCATCAGCTCGCGCGTCGCCGGCGTGTCAATGATGGAGGGCATCACGGCGTTGACGGTGACGCCGGTGCCCTTCAGCTCCTCGCGCAGGGCGCCGGTCAGCGTCAGCAGGCCGGCCTTGGCCACGGCGTAGGCGGCGGCCCCGGGCTGGAGGTCCTCGCAGGCCTTCGAGGAGACGTTCACGATCCTGCCCCGGCCCGCCTTCAGCATCGCCGGCAGGGCGTGTTTCGAGCACAGGAAGGCCGTGCGCAGGTTCACGGCCATCATGCGTTCCCAGGTGGCCGCGTCGGTCTCCCAGAGCCTCCTCCCGAACGCGTAGGCGCCGGCCAGGTTCAGCAGGATGTCCAGCGCGCCGAAGCGTTCCGCCGCCGCCCCCATCAGCTCCCGGACCTGCTCCTCGTCGGTCAGGTCGGCGCGCACGCCCAGGCAGCGCTCCCGCTGCTCCTCGGAGAGGCGGCCCTCCAGCTCGCGCCAGCCGTCCTCGTGACGCCACGGCACGGCTACCATGGCGCCCCCGTCGAGGAACCGCAGCGTCACCACGCTCCCCAGGTGCCCCGTGCCGCCCGTGATGACGGCCACCTGTCCGCTCAATGCCATGGCAGCTCCTCCCGGCCGTCGGCGGCGCGGTCCGGCCGCCGCCGCCCCACGTAGCGGACCAGCGCGTGCCGATGCCGTGTGCCGTGCGTCGTGTCGGTCAGCACCAGCTCGCGGCAGCAGATCGCCTCCAGCGGGCGGAAAAGGTCGCGGAGCTCCTCGGGGGCGAAGTAGCGACGGATAAGCGACGCGAACTCGCTGGCGCCCTCGCGACGCAGACGCCCCGGATCGGAACGGCCGAGCTCCTCCACCAGCAGCACGCCGCCCGGCTTGATGGCCGCCACAACGCGCCGAGCCAGCGCCGGCAGGGCGCTGCGCCTCAGCAGCCCGAGCACGGTCACCGCCACGACGACGTCGAAGGCCCCGGCCGGCAGCTCGTAGTCGTGCAGGTCCGCGCAGACGGGGCACACGGGCAGTCCTTCGGCGCCGGCCCGATTGCGCAGCTCGCGGACGGCCGCTGCCGAGTAGTCCACGGCCGTCACGCCGTAGCCCCGCCGCGCCAGCTGCAGGGAGTTGCGCCCGGGGCCGCATCCAAGGTCCAGCGCCGAACGACCGGCGCCGTCCTGCGGGCAGTAGCGCAAAAGCCCCAGAGACGGCCGCGCTCCGAAGTAGCCGGCCCGCGTCGCATAGCGACGGTCGAAGTGCGCACAGACCGCCTCCGCCGTCGCGTCGCCGGCCGCACTGCCGTCATGGAAGATCAGCTCATGCACGGCCTGCCCCCGGCGGCTCACTCGATGTGCATGAACCAGGACTTCGGCGCCCCGCAGATGGGGCACTTGTCCGGCGCCTCGTCCTCGACCGTGTTGCCGCAGCCCCGGCAGACGAACATCTTGCGCTCGCGCAGGTCCTCGCCCTTCTCAACGGCCTCCAGCGCCTTCGAGTAGAGCTGGTAGTGGATCTGCTCCACCTGCATGGCCAGGTCGAAGGTCCCCGCCGCGTCGTCGTTGCCGTCCTCCTCAGCCGTCGCGATGAAAGCCGGGTACATGGACTCGAACTCCTCGGCCTCCCCCGCCATGGCGGCCTCGAGGTTCGCGGCCGTCTCGCCCACCGTGCCCATCACGTCCAGGTGGTTCTGGGCGTGCACGGTTTCGGCGGCGGCGGCAGCCCGGAACAGCCGGGCCACCATCGTCAGTCCGTCATCCTCGGCCTTCTTGGCGAAGCCGTGATAGCGCTGGTTGGCCTGGCTTTCGCCGGCGAACGCTTCCTTCAGGTTCTCCATCGTGTCGGCCATGGCACATCCCCCTCCGCATGGAATGGAACGCCGCAGGTCAGTCGGAACCGGCCGCGATCCCCCGTTCAGCCGGAGTTCCCAGGATATCATGCGCGGGCCGCCTCTGCAAGCCTGCCCTGCGGCGTCCCGACCGGTCGCCGAGTCCGATGCTTGTCCTTGACGCGAAGGGGGGCCGGGGGTAGCCTTGCCGGGGCACTGTCGAGGAGTGACCAGCGGCCATGCAGTCAATACACATCGGCGAGGGCGGGCGGCACTTCGTGGACGAAGACGGCGAGCCCTTCTTCTGGCTCGGCGACACGCAGTGGGAGCTGTTCTGCGCGCTGCCGCCCGAGGACGCCGACGCCGTCCTCGGCCGTCGCAAGGAGCAGGGGTTCAACGTCTTCCAGGTCATGGTGACGGGCGTCGGCGACGGCAGCCGGCCGAACGCGGCCGGGGAGGCGCCCTGGCTGGGCGACGACCCCGCCACCCCCAACGATGCCTACTTCCGCAACGTGGACCGCGTCGTCGAGGCCGCCGGCCAGCGGGGGCTGATCCTGGTGCTCGGCGTCTACCACCAGGTGCAGAGGGAGCGCATCACGCCCGCCAACGCCCGCCCCTACGCGCGCTGGCTGGCGGAGCGATACGCGGAGGCGCCGCACGTCGTCTGGACCATGTACCCGGAGGCGAAGGAGGAGTACGTGCCCGTGCTGCGCGAGCTGGCGGCGGGGCTGCGCGAGGGCGACGGCGGGGCGCACATGATCACCGTCCATCCCGACCCGTCGCCCACCTCGTCCAGCTTCATCCACGAGGAGGAGTGGCTGGACTTCAACATGATCCAGACCTGGCACGACGTGCAGCTGATCCACCCGATGGTCAGCGCCGACTACGCGCGCACACCGGTCAAGCCCGTGGTGATGGCCGAAGGGAAGTACGAGGCGGCCGTGCCCGACGAGGAGCGGCCCGACTTCGAGGTGCGGCGGCAGGCCTACTGGTCCTACCTGGCCGGCGGGGGCCACAGCTACGGCCACGGCGCCAACTGGCGCGCGCCGACCACGTGGCGGGACTGGATCGAGTCGCCCGGCGCGCGGAGCCTGACCGTGTGCAGGCACGTGCTGACGGGCGTGGACGGCTGGTGGAGGCTGGTGCCGGACCAGTCACTCATCGCCGCCGGCGAGGGCGAGGGACTGACGCTGAACGCGGCGGCGCGCTCGGCCGGCGCCGGGTGGGCGCTCGTCTACCTGAGCGGCCCGGCGACCGTCACTCTCAGGACGGACGCCCTTACGGCCGACCGGGCCTCGTGGATTGACCCGGCGACGGGCGAGGCGCATCCCATCGGCGAGCTGCCGACCGGCGGGCGGGAGGAGTTCCGAGCGCCCGAGGGCTGGCCCGACGCCCTTCTGCTGCTGGAGGGGTCCGGCGCCTGATCCTGCTCCGCTCGCCCGGCTCCGGGAAGGAGCGCGGCCCTGCGCCTGTCCCCATTCCCACCGTTCACCGTCCGAGCGCAAGAGCAACGAAAGCCGGGGACTCCGCGGGCGGCCGCGAGCCTGAGCGTGCGAGCCTGTCCCGCTTTTTGAGGGCGGCCCGAGACGCTGCCGTTCGGCCCTGGACTTGCTCTCAGAGGCGGAACTGCGGCAGGCGGTCGGCCTCGGCCTCGAGCATCTCCTCCATCATGTCCCTGATCTCCTGGAGCGAGAGCGCCGCCGCCGTGAGCGGGTCGTAGGCCAGCGACCAGTACAGCAGCTCCTCGTCGCCCAGCAGCGCCGCCTCCACGGCCATGCTGATGGACTGGATGGACATCTGGTTGAGGGCGGCGAGCTGGGGCGGCAAGTCGCCGACATAGCAGGGATGGACGCCGCCCCTGTCCGCGTAGCACGGCACCTCCACCGAGCAGCCCCACGGCAGGTTGGTGATGAGGCCCTCGTTGGCCACGGTGCCGTTGAAGCGGAACGTCTCGCCCGTCTCCAGGGCGTTGACGATGTAGGAGCCGTATTCGTGCCCCCGCTTCAGGCTGAACTCCTCGGTCTCCTCGGCCAGCTTGCGGAGCCTGCCCATGTACTGCTCGCGGTCGGTGCTGTAGAGCTCCTTGATGAAGCCGGTGCCGCCGCGCCAGCCCTCCCCCTGATACTTCTCGATGAGGTCCTGGCGCTTGCGGAACCAGGGACTGTACTCGGAGTTGTGGGCGCTGGACTCGGTGACCCAATAGCCGAGGTGGCGCAGCATCTCCACGCGCGTGGTCTCGCGCTCGTACCATTCCGCGTCCTGCAGGGCGGCCCGGCGGATGCGGGGGTAGGCGTCCTCGCCCTTGCAGCGGAAGGACAGCACCCATGCCTGGTGGTTGATGCCGGCCACCCACGAGGTGCAGCCGGCGGGGTCTTCGCCAATGGCGCGGGCCAGCTCGTGGTGGGCCCCCTGCACGCTGTGGCAGAGGCCCACCAGCCGCACTTCGGCGCTCTCCCGCACCCCGTGGCAGAGCAGCGACATGGGGTTCGTGTAGTTCAGCATGAGCGCCTCGGGGCAGAGGTCCTCCATGTCGTAGGCGATCTCCTGCATCGCGGGCAGCGTGCGCATGCCGCGGAAGATGCCGCCGGGCCCCATGGTGTCGCCGATGGACTGGTTGACGCCGTGCTTCAGGGGGATGTCAATCTCGTCTACGATGGGCTCACGCCCGCCGACCAGGATGGACACGATGACGTAGTCGGCCCCCTCGAGGGCCTCGGCGCGGTCGGTTGTAGCCGTCACCTTGGCCGGGTAGCCGCCCTGCTCGACCATCTTCCGGGCGATGGTGTGCATGTAGCCGAGCGGCTCGGGGTCTATGTCCATCAGCCGGAAGGTGGAGTCGGCCAGCGCGGGGAAAGAGAGCGAGTCACGGATCATGGCCTGCGCGAAGACGGCGCTGCCAGCGCCGATGATGGCTATCTGCGGCATCCCGGCTCTCCAGGATCAGAGACAGTGGGCCTCGCCGCGCCTCGGGGCGGCCAAGGTCGCGAGATTGTAGCGGACGGGCCGGCGCAACGCAAAGGACTCATCGGCCGACCCGGACGACGACCGGGCAGGGCCATCCGGCGGAACGCGGGTCGCCCCGGCGAGTGCCCCCGAGCCCTAGTCGTCCGGCGAGTCGAGGGCCAGGACAGCGTCCGATTCGCTCTCGTGGATGGTGAAGAGCTTGGTGACCCGCGTCACGTCGAAGACCTCAGCGATAAGGGGCTGCAGGCCGAACAGCACGAGCCGGCCGCCGTGCTCCTCCACCTTCAACTGCGTCTCGATGAGCGTGGCCAGCCCGCTGGTGTCCATGAAGCTAAGCCCCGAGAGGTCCAGCAACAGGGCGGGCTCGTCCCGGCGGACGTGCTTCATCAGCAGTCGCCGCAGATCAGGGGCGGTAAGGATGGTGAGCTGCCCGGACACGGCGATGGCCGGATGGCCCTCGACGGTCCGCTCTGAGAGGTCCAACTGAGGCATCCGCACGCTCCTTGTCGGGCGTCATCGGCCGGGCTTCGCTCCGGCACCGTCAGCGGGTTCGGCTCCTGCGGCGTCCTGCACAAGATACACGCGCAGAGGCTGCGGCGCAAATCCCCCTCCCTCCAAGCCCACCTGCCGGGTGGCCATGATGTCGAAGACGCTGGCCTGGGGACCCAGGTCCCACCTGAAGCTCCGGTAGCACCACAGGACCCGCACGTCGAGGTCGGCGCCGTGCCACAGCGCTCCCCGATCGTCGCCGAGCAGGCGGGAGGACTCCATGTGCTCCCGCACGGCGTGGAAGGCTTTGTTGATCTCGACGTATTCTGACTTCCACCACTTGGCGAGTCGGCCGCCGGGCCCCCACGCGGCGTCGAAGACGACGGCGTAGCTGACGCGATTGGCATAGCCGCGGAAGTAGGCCTCCAGGGGGTCGTCGCCCGCCCGGGTCACCTCGTCCTCAGGAAACTCGACGACGCAGTCGCGGAACATGAACTCCCGGCCCTTCAGGACCTCGTAGCCGGGCCTCAGCCAGCCGCAGGCAAGCCCGGCAGCGCCGGCCAGCGGGCAGCGGTAGCCCATCTTCTGCAGCGAGGCCACCAGACTCGTCCTCGGCCCATACAGGCTCACTATGCGACCGCCGTCGTTGCCCGAAGCCGACCCACCCTCCGGCCCGACCCACTCGAACTGGTTGACGATGCGGTCCAGCGGGCTGTCCGCCACGAGCACGTCCAGGCCGGGCGAGCGCTTCAGCCCGCGCAGGTGGTCGGTCAGCAGGCGCCTTGCGTCGGCGTCGCGCAGCGCCCGCGTCACCAGCTGCCGGCCGCCCTCGTCGGCCGGGATCGCCTGCTGCGTGCCCTCGGCCCCGTTCGCCTGCACAAGCCAGTGCGCGCAGCAATCCGCCAGGGACGCGGCCACCTCCATGCCGCGCTGGTGGGCGTGCTCGACCAGCATCGAGACGCGGCGGCCGGCCTGCCGCAGGGCCTTGGTGCTGGCGTCGGGCCCGGGCCCGAGCGCCTGGATGAGGCCCGGCACGTAGACGCGATGGCACCCCGCCCGGGCCAGCTCGTCGAGCCCGCGTTCCATGGTCTCCAGGCAGGGCTCGCCCGCGCCCGTCAGCCTGCTGCTCACCACGGCCGGCTCGCGCAGCAGGCCGCCCTGCTCGGCATACTGGCGCTGCAGCTCGTCCCGCACCGCACAGTATTGGTCGGCCCGGTCGGTCGGCCCGTCCCCGAGCCCCGCGGCGCAGAGCACCTGCAGGGGCGGGAACTCCAGGCATCCGCCCAGGTCGGCGCAGAGCTGGTGCCAGTGGACGATGTGGTTCTCGCCAGCGCTTTTCTGGAACAGCGACCGGCAGTGGAAGGGCTCCTCGAACGCCGTGACCAGCAGCGTGTTGCGGTCGAACTGGAAGGTGAAGCCCTGCAGGACCTCGAACAGGGGCAGGAACTGCTGGATCTCCACCGCCTGACTCGGCCCCCGGCACCATGAGGTGCTGAAGGAGTCGTCCTTGTTCTGCACGGTCTTGTGGGGCTGCCCGAAAGGCCCCTGCATCCAGAACGAGTTCCCCGTGGCCCGGCCCCCCAGCTCCCAGGTGGCCCGGTCGTGGATGCGGTAGACGTGGTACCTGCGCGAGCGGAACTTGTAGGCGTAGGAGAAACCGACGAACGGAATGCCGCCGATGGTCCTCTCGACGCTCCGCAGCGTCAGGCGCATCAGCCCACCGCGGTCCCGCTCCGGAGCCTGCCCCCAGGGGCCCACGTTCCATCGGTCCTCGCCGTCGCAGCAGACCCATTCCATCCGGCCGCCGCGGCGCACGTGGGGGATGAGGTCGAGGGCAACGCACCCCTCCCCCTTGCGCACGTGATGGAACTGCAGGCGGGTCACTTCATAGCCGTCGGGGGCGCGCACCAGGGGCATGATGGGCACTTCGTTGTTGCGCAGCTTGCGCCGTTGCAGCTTGACCTGCCCCAGCCCCCCGAAGGCGCCGTCCTCCTTGAGAATCTCCACCGAGACGCCGTTGGCGAAGCTCAGCCTGTAATGCTTCTCGTACTCTTTCAGGCGCATGCTGGGCCTCGTGCCTCGCCCTTGCCGGAGGGCGGCTCGGCTGTCCGTCCTCGCGCGCCCCTTCAGAAGTCGAATGGCGACACGTAGTCGCCGTGACGCGCCCGGGCCGCCTCCAGCCGCTCCCTCTGGGCCTGGAGCACCTCGTAGAGCACCTCCGGCGCGTCGGGCACCTGCTCGCGATAGACTTTCTCGATACGCCTTACCTTGGCCAGTTGCTCGGGGATGCGGAGCTGGAACTGCTCCACGTAGTCGTCGGCCTCGTATTCCTTGCCGAGGTGCTCCTGGAATATGTGGCGCATGTCCCTGTAGAGCGGGATCAGGCCCGTCGGCGTCTCGATGGCGTCCACCTCCTCGTGGACGCGCAGCTCCATCCACTTCAGCCAGGCCCTCTTGTCCCGCTGCTCGTTCAGGTACTCGCCGCGCGGGCCTTTCAGGAAGTAGTTGACGCCGAAGATGAGGGGCACATCGGACAGGTCCGCCGCGAAGTCCAGGTTGTTGCGGATGTACCGGCCGATGGGGATGGAGATGAAGTCGAGGTTCGACATCGGATCGCAGCGCCGCACGCCGGACACCCCGATGGTAGCCGCCGTGGACTCCGACTCCAGGCTCGCCCCCTTGGTGATGATGCCGTGCGTCCAGTCGAACGCCTGCTCCACCGGCACCCACGTGTCGCTGTCGCGCCCGCCGTAGATGACGCCGTGCACGGGCACGCCGTCGGGGTCGTTGTGGAGGGGGTCGTAGTTGTCCAGGCATTCGAGGTGGATCGTGTACCGGGCGTTCCAGTGGGAGAGGTCAATGGGGTTGCTGGCTTCGTCCTCCTTGCCGGGCCACCACTGGCCGCTGTGGTTGATGCCGCGCTCGGGGGGCGGCCGGCCGTCCCCGTGCCAGCGCGGCACGCCGTCCTCGGTGACCAGCACGTTGGAGAAGATGACCTCGCCCGGCCGGATGAGGGCCTGCCAGATGAGGGGGTCGTCGTCGGGGTTGACGTCGCGGATGATGCCGAATATGCCGCTTTCTACGTTGGCGGCGCGCGCCTGGCCGTCCACCTTGCGCAGGTAGGCGATGTCGTCGCCCACGATGCTCTCGCCGGGCAGCATCGCCGTGGACGTCTTGCCGCAGCCGCTGGGGAAGGCGCCGGTGAAGTAGGTGCGCCGCCCGCCCGGTCCGCGGATGCCGACGATCAGCATGTGCTCGGCCAGCCAGGCTTCTCGGCTCGCCTTGCGGATCGCCAGGCGCAGGGCGAGCTTCTTCAGTCCCACCGTGTTACCCGCGTACTGCGTGTTGGTGCTGTAGATAATGCTCTCTTCGAGGTCTATGTAGACGCACCGCTTCTCCACGTCGGCGCTCACGCGGTCCTCCAGCCGCCCGGCCGTGTGCACGAAGCGGAAGAACGCCGCCTGCGGGTCCGCCCGGCGGAGCTGCTCGTAGCCGGGCCGGTAGAGGATGTCCTCGCTGTGGGCCACGTAGGCGGAATCGGTGATCTGCACCGCCGGGATCGCAAAGGCCGAGCCCACCGGCCCCAGCGTGTAGAACCGGACGAGCATCTCCTTGCCCTGCATGCTCCCGCGCAGGTAGCCCAGGACCTCGGCCAGGCCCTGCTCCCGGTCAATGGAGCGGACGCGCTGGCCCAGGTCCGCCCCCGGCGGCAGGAGGTACTTCGTGTTCGCCGGATCGCGCCCCTGGTCGTGGTAGCCGTCGAAGTGGACGGTGTGGCCTTCCATGGCCAGGGGCATCTCCTCCCCGTTCTCCGCGGCACGGCGGCGCACGTAGGCGCGGTCCTCCTCGCCGTCGGTGCTCACGAATACGGAGGCCGGGTCGCAGAGCTCGACGAATTCGGCCACGAACCGGCCGACCCGGGGGTTGTCGAGCGCCGCCAGCTTCTCGCAGGAGGCCTCGTCCAGTCGCCGCCGAATCAGCTTCTCGTGTTCCTGCATAATGTGGCGGGCAGAAGTAGGTCGCACGGCGATCTGCACTGACACGGCCGCCCCGGCACGCGTGAGTGCGCCCTGCCTTTGCTCCCGTCGGCAGGGCGAAGGGCCGGCCCCGTGGCCGGCTGCAGGCGCCCGGAACGGCGGAAGCAGATTCTACAGGATTCTGCCGGAGCGTCAAGTAGAGGCGCTCGGCGCCGCGCGCGTCCACGTTCGGGGCAGACGGCGCTCCAATTCCGCGCGCCCGGCGACAGGGCCTGAGGCAGGCGAGGAGCCCGTTCTGAGGGCGTCTGCGGTTTCGCCTTTACTTCGGCGTTGCGGCTCGCACTACAATCCGCGGATGCCTCGCCCTTCGCCTCAGCCCACCAACGGCGACTACCCATGAGGGCCCCCGGCGAGAGAACACGGTGGACGGTGCTGGAGCTGCTCAACTGGACCGCCGACTACTTCGCCAAGGTGGACCTCAGGGACGCGCGGCTGAACGCCGAACTGCTGCTGGGCAAGGCGCTGGGGCTGGAGCGGATCATGCTCTATGCCCGCTTCGACGAGGTGGTCTCAGAGCAGAAGCGGGCCGAGTTCCGCCAACTGGTCAGGCAGCGGGTCGAGCGCCGCCCGCTCCAGTACCTGCTGGGAAGCTGCGAGTTCTACGGCCGGCAGTTTGAGGTGACGCCGGCCGTCCTGGTGCCTCGCCAGGAGACCGAGCTGCTGGTTGAGAAGTGCCTGGAGAAGCTGCCCGAGGCGGAGGCCTGGGCCGCCGAGCCGTGCACCGGCAGCGGCGTGGTCGCCATCACGCTGGCAGCGGAACGGCCGGGCCTGCGCGTGGCGGCCACCGACTGCTGCC
The DNA here is from genome assembly GCA_001303885.1 of Planctomycetes bacterium SM23_32. Classification (GTDB taxonomy): domain Bacteria; phylum Planctomycetota; class Brocadiia; order SM23-32; family SM23-32; genus SM23-32. The sequence goes on from LJUE01000025.1 coordinate 21,128, forward strand.
CCGAGGCCCTGGAAGTGGCCGCCCGCAACGCCGCCCGGCACGGCGTGGCGGAGCGCGTCCTGCTGCTCGAGGGCGACCTGGCCGAGCCGGTCGCCGCCGCGCTGCCGGCGCAGCGGCGTGGGGTGGATCTGGTGGCCTCGAATCCCCCCTACGTGCCCACGGCGCGCATCGAGCAGCTTGCGCCCGAGGTGCGGGACCATGAGCCGCGCCAGGCGCTCGACGGCGGGCCCGACGGGCTCTCCGTGCTGAGGTGCCTGGTGCCGCAGGCGGCCGGGCTGCTGAACCCGGGCGGCTGGCTCGCGCTCGAGATAGGGGAAGGGCAGGCCGAGGCCGTGGGCGGCATGGCCCGCCAGGCCGCCGTGTTTGCCATGGACACGGCAGAGACGACGACCGACGCGACCGGCTGCCAGCGCATCTTCTGCGTCCGCAGATCGGCGGATTGAAAGGACGGGCGGGATGGAGCAGATCGTGATCCGTGGCGGGCGGGAGCTGCGGGGCACGGTCCGCGTCAACGGCGCCAAGAACGCCGCCCTGCCCATCATGGCCGCCTGCCTGCTGGTGGACGGACCGGTCACGCTGGACCGCGTGCCCCGGCTGCGGGACGTCGAGACGATGGCCGGCATCCTGCGCGCGCTCGGCGTGGCGGTGGAGTGGATCGGCCCCCAGCGCCTGCGCCTCTGCTGCGAGGAGCGGCAGGAGGTGGTCGCCCCCTTCGACCTGGTGCGGCGGATGCGGGGCAGCGTCTGCACGCTCGGCCCGCTGGTGGCCACTCGCGGCGCAGCCGTAGTGGCGCTGCCCGGCGGCTGCGTCCTGGGCGAGCGGCCGATTGACCTGCACGTGAAGGGACTGGCCGCGCTGGGCGCGGAGTTCCGCCTCGAGGGCACTTGCCTGCGCGCCTCGGCAGGCCGGCTGCGCGGGAAGCGCGTGGACATGACCGGCCCGCGGGGCTCCACCTGCCTGGGCACGGCCAACGTCCTGATGGCAGCCGCGCTCGCCGAGGGCTGCACCGTCGTCGAAGGGGCGGCCCGCGAGCCCGAGATACAGGACCTGGCGCGCTTCCTTAACGCCTGCGGCGCCCGCATCGAGGGAATCGGCACGCCCACGCTCACCGTCCGCGGCGTCGAGCGTCTGCGGGGCACCGACTACGTCATCATCCCGGACCGCATCGAAGCCGGCACGTTCCTGGCGGCGGCCGCTGCAACGGGAGGCCGGATCACGCTCGAGGGCGCGCAGCCGCAGGCCCTGCGGGCGACCATCGAGGCGCTGCGCCGGATGGGCGTGGCCATCGCCGGGACCGAAGGCTGCCTGAGCGCCGAAAGCCGCCCTCCCCTCCGGCCCACAGCGCTGGTCACCGGCCCCTACCCGGAGCTTGCCACGGACATGCAGCCCCAGCTCAGCGTGCTGCTGTGTCTGGCCACGGGCACCAGCAGCGTCGAGGAGCGCGTCTACACGGAGCGTTTCACGCACGTCGGGGAGCTGATCAAGATGGGTGCGTGCGTCCTGCAGGGGGGGGCGCGTGCCGTCATCGAAGGGGTGCCCGCGCTGCGGGGCGCCGAAGTGCGGGCCGCCGACCTGCGCGCCGGCGGCGCCCTGGTGCTGGCCGGGCTCGCGGCGGAGGGCACCACGACGGTTACGGGCGTGGACCAGATTGACCGCGGCTACCAGGACCTGGAGGCCGCCCTGGCCTCGCTCGGCGCGGACATCCGTCGGGCGCAGGCGGATGAGGCGCCGGCCGAAATGCGCCGCAGGACGGCCTGAGCCTGTGCAAGCCGGCCCGCGCGGCGCGCCGCGGTCCC
>LJUE01000026.1 GCA_001303885.1 Planctomycetes bacterium SM23_32
GCTTGCAGTGGCCGCCCGCTTCGATCGCGCCGGCTTTGAGCGGCTCCTCGGGCAGCAAGCTGAGCTGGATCTTGGCGGCCAGCTCAAGCTCGTGCTCCAGCTCACGGCGGCGGCGTTCGGCGTTGATGAGGCGGCAGTTGTGTATCTGCGTGGCGGCGGTGGCGGCCACCGCGCTCACCAGCTTCAGGTCGCTGGCGGTGAACATGCTGCTCTGGCGTTTGCGCGTCAGGTTGAAGACGCCCAGTATCTCCTCGGTGCCGTGCTTCTCGGGGGTGATCTTTAGGGGCACGCTCAGGAAGCAGTTCGCCTCCTTCAGCTCGCGCACCCCGAGCGATTCGGCCGGCATGGGGTCGCCCTCGTTGACGATGATGCCGTGGCCGCTCTCGAAGACCTTGCCGCTGATGCCCTGGCCGGGCCGGACGCTCACCTCCTCCGCCACGCTCTCGGGCAGGCCCACCGAGGCGCGGATCTTCAAGGCGCCGCTCCGCTCGTCGGCCACCATGATGGAGGCCCGCTCGCAGCTCATCAGCCAGGCGGCCTCCTTGACCACGAAGTCGCATATCTCGTCCTCGTCCAGCAGCGCGCCCACGCGCGCGCTCATCTCGTAGAGGAAGTTCAGCTCCTCGTAACGGTCGGCCACTTCCATGGCCAGGCTGGCGATGTCCCTCTCGGCGGTGAAGAGCCTGCTGACCACTTCGGAAGCGGCCGCGGCGGCACGCACGCCCGCTTCGCCGGCATCCCCGGCAACCACGGCCCATCCGCTCCGGCTGTTGCCGATGCGCACCGGCGCATAGGGCTGCTGCGTGCCCCGCAGGCTATCTTCGTGCTCGAAAGACAGCCCGGCCCCCGTCAGGGCGGAAAGGCGCTGCAGCGTGGCATCGTAGTCCTGCGTCCTGAACTCGCCGTATCCGCCCTCCTCCCTGCTGTCCCACAGCACCTTGACCATCGCCGCACGACCTCACACGGGCCCTTCAGCGCAGTGCGCGTCCCCGCCATTGGGGCGCTCATCGGCACGGCGGCCGGACGTGGCCGCATTATACCGCAACCCCGGCGGCAGGCCAACATCTCGCCGCGGCGCGGTCCCGGCGGCTGGCATTCGCCCGCCGGCGGTGATAGAATGCGCGGCCATGCCCGACGGGAACGGATCTATGCGATGCCCATCCGCTGCTGCCGCCTTCCTCGTGCTGCTGGTCTTCGCCGCGGCGCCGTGCCCGGCGGCGACAGAGGAGGGGCCCGCGCCCGAGCGCTTCTACTTCCTGGGGCCGCACCTGTTCCCTTTTGACCACGGCATTGCCGGCCTCATACCTCACGACATGGACGGCGACGGCGACGCCGACCTCCTGCTGGTGGACCAGCGGGCCAGCAAGTTCCACCTGCTGCTGCAAGGAGAGCGGGATGAGGACGAGGACTGGGACCCGGCGTTTGCCAACGAACTGGAGCCCGACCGGCTGATCGGCAAGCGGGAGGTGCGGGTCAGCGAGACGCTCCTCGGCCACGTGGTGGGCGACTTCGGCGGCGACGCGTCGGCCATCGTCTACGTGACCATGGCCCGCGAGCTGATCGTGGAGTGCAGGGAGCCCGAGGGCGGCCGTAGGACGGCGCAGCGCTTCCTGCTGGAGCTGGACTCGAGTTTCATGGGCGGTTTCGAGGCCGCCGACCTCGACGGCAGCGGCAAGCCCGACGTGGTCCTGCTGGCCGAGGACGCGCTGCTGGTCTTCTTCCAGGACGCCGAAGGCCGCCTCTCGGCCCCCCGCCGCTATCCGGTCGCCAAGCCCAAGTCGGCCGGCCTGGTGCTGGCCGACGTGGACAACGACGGCCGCTCCGACATCATCTACTGCGCGCCCAGCACGCGCTATCCCCTCCGCGTCCGCCTCAGCCAGGCGGACGGCAGCCCGGGCCCGGAGTATCGCTTCCGCATGCCGCCCCCCGGCGACGTGACCGTCGGCGACGCCACCTCCGACGGGCGGAACGAGATCGCCCTGATCGAGTCCACCACCAACCGCGTCAAGCTGCTGCGCTGGACCCCTCAGAAGGAACGGCCCCTGGCCGGCACCGACACCGGCGCGCTCGAGATGGTGCCCTTCACCAGGGACCAGAAGGCCAAGATGCGCGCCTTCGCCGTGGCCGACGTGGACGGCAACGGCCTGCCCGACGTCGTGGTGACCGACCCGAACGGCGCGCGCCTGAGCCTCATCCGCAGCCAGCCGGGCCAGGGGCTCACCCCCTGCGAGAGCTTCCCGTCCCTGAAGGAGGCAAGCGCCCTGGTCGCCCTGCCCGGCGAGGGCGGCGCCGCAGACCTGATCGTGTGCAGCAGCAAGGAGGGCATCGTCGGCGTGAGCCGCTACGACGCGGAGACGGGCCGGCTCGAATATCCCAGGCCCCTCGACGTTGGCGGCACGCCGCACGCCATCGCCGCCGCCCGCACCCCGTCGGGACCGGCGCTGCTGTGCGCCGTGCGCGCGGCCGACAACGCGGAGGGCGGCGACGGCCCGGTCGAACTGGTCGTCCTCGAACGGGCCGAGCCCGGCTACCGCGTCGCCGCCCGCCAGGAACTGGACACCTTCCGGGAGCCGCCCGCCCACCTGACGGCCGTTGACGCGGACGGGGACGGCGCCGACGACCTGATCGCCTTCCCCGAGTATGAACCGCCCGTCCTGCTCATGAGGGGCGAGGACGGCACGTTCACGGACGTCTCGCAGCGCCCCGGCTTCCGCAAGCACATGCTCCGGGACCTCAAGCGCGCCGCCGTGGCCGCCCTGCCGGGCGCTGGCCATTGAAGACCAGTTCAGCAGCGCCAACGCTCGCAGCTCCTTCGTGGCCCTCAGCACGGCCGAGCTCGACGACGACGCCGAACCCGAGATCCTCGCCGCCGATTACACCAGCGACTGGCTGTGCGTGATCGAGCGCGACGAGCGAGGCGTCTACCGCGTGACGCGGAACATCGAGATCGGCCCGTTCGAGTTCCTCGGCATCGTGGCGGCCGACGTGGACGGTGACGACGGGCCGGAGGTCCTCATCATCGGCCAGGAGAAGCTCGGCGTCCTCTTCCTCAGCGAGGGCGGCCCGGAGCTGGACGAGGTCGCCACCTACGAGACCGACCAGGAGGAGACGGCCTACGCGCAGGTGCTCATCGCGGACCTCAACGCGGACGGCAAGAACGACCTGCTGCTCAGGGAGGTCCAGCAGAACCAGCTCGAGGTGCTCTACCGGCGCCCGGACGGCGAGTGGGAGCGCGGCATGCGGTTCAAGGTCTTCGAGGGGCGCGTCTTCGACCGGCGCGAGGCCCGGGCCGCCGAGCCCCGCGAGATGGTCACCGCCGAGCTGACCGGCGACGGCCTGACCGACATAGCCGTCATCGTCCACGACCGCGTCATCGTCTACCCCCAGCAGCCCCCCGAGTAGGCCGTCGTACCCACCAAGTCCACGCAGCGACACGAGGCAAGACGGAAAGGGGCCTCTCCGAATCCGCTTTCTGCCGTTCTTGGTGATCTTCGGGGGCAGCCATTCGATCAGGGCTGGCGGCCCCCTTCAGAACTCGATGCCCGGCGTGGCCGCCCCGCCGGACTCGAACGGGTGCTTGATGCACTCCATCCGCGTAATCGTGTCGGCCAGGTCGGCCAACGCCTCGTGCGGCCCGCGCCCGGTGAGGATGACGTGCACGCCGGGCCGCCGCCCGAGCACGGCCTGGCGGACCTCGTCGGCCGTGAGCAGGCCGCGCCCGACCGCGTAGAGCACCTCGTCCAGCACCACCAGCCCGCAGTCGCCGCCCGCCAGGGCCTCGGCGGCGTCGCTCAGCGCAGCCCGGGCCGCCTGCCGGGCCGCCTCCATTTCGGCGGCGTCCTGCTCGCTCAGGAACCCGGCCCCTGCGCGGCGCAGTTCCATCATCCCGGCCAGCCGTTCGGCGGCCACGTGCTCGCCGCACTCCTCGCGCTTGACGAACTGCACCACCAGCACCTTCAGGCCCTGGCCGGCGGCGCGCAGCGCGGTGCCGAGGGCGGCCGTCGTCTTGCCCTTGCCGGGGCCGGTGAAGATCAGCACGCGGCCCGGCCGCTCTTCGTCGCCATGGGCCATGGTATGGCTCCGTCGCCTTCACGCCCGGGGATGGGCGCGGTCGTAGGTCTGCTTCAGGTGCTCGTGCGAGAGGTGCGTGTAGACCTGTGTGGTGCTCAGGTTTTCGTGGCCGAGCAGCTCCTGCACGGCGCGCAGGTCGGCCCCGGCGGCGAGCATGTGCGTGGCGAAGCTGTGTCGCAGCGAATGGGGGCTGATGGCCGGGTCGAGGCCGGTGGCGAGGGCGTGCTTCGTGACCATGCGGCGCACGCTCCTGGTGGTGAGCCGGCGGCCGTCCCGGCTGTTGACGAAGACGGCGTGCGCGTCGCGCCGAACGGGGGCGCCGTCGCCCCGCGCGGCCAGGTAGCGGCGAATGGCGGCCAGCGCACAGCGGCCGGCCGGCACGATGCGCTCCTTCTTGCCCTTGCCGCGCACGCGCAACATGCCACCGGCCAGGTCCACGTCCTCCTGGTTCAGGGCTACCAGCTCACCCACGCGCAATCCTGCCCCGTAGAGCGTCTCGAGGATGGCCGCGTCGCGCAGCCCGATCCACGTGCTGGCGTCGGGAGCCTCGACGAGCTGCTCGGCCTCGGACACGGTCAGGAACGCAGGCAGCTTCTGTTCGCGGCGGGGCGAACGGAGGGCGGCCATCGGGTTCGTCTTGATGGCGCCCTCACGCAGCAGGAACTTGTAGAAGGACCGGATGGCCGCCGTCCGCCGCGCCAGCGTCGAGCGGGCCAGCCCCCTTATCTGCTGGGTGGCCATGAAGGCCCGCACGTCGTGCCCGCCCGCCTCGGCCGGGCCGCGCCCGCGCCCCTCGAGGAACTCGGCGAACGTGGCCAGGTCCCGGGCGTAGGCGCGAAGCGTGTTCGGCGAGTAGCCCTTCTCGACGGCGAGCCGGTGCAGGAAGTCGTCTATCAGCTCGCTCACGGAGCACCTCCGACGCGATGGTAGCGCCCGCGCGGCGGCCGGGGCAAGCGGAATCGCGCAGGACGCCGCCGCCGCTCGCACAAGCCCTTGCTCTGAAAGGCCATACGACACGCGGACCGGCGCCGGCCAGCCGGGCCCTCCGTGCGCAAAGCCCCGCCAGCACTTGACAATGCGCGGGCCACACGATACGGTGGCCGTTCGCCCCGGCGTCGGGCGTGCGGCCCCCCTTGCAGCAGGCAGCCGATGGACATCGAGACTCTCGAGACCGGGCAGCTGATCACTGACGAAGTGCTGCTCGTGGCCGAGGCCCGCCTGCTGGTTGACCGCCGGGGCCAGAGCTACTACAGCCTGACCCTGAACGCCGAGGGCGGCCGCCAGATCGAGGGCAAGGTCTGGGCCGACAACATCGCCGCCGCCATCGAGGCCGGCAAGGGGCTGGAAGTGCTGGCGCGCGTGGACGAGTACCGCGGCCAGAAACAGCTCAACATCCAGCGCTATAAGGTGCTCGGGCCCGACGACTACGACCTGGCGGCCTTCGTCCGCACCACCGACGTTGACGTGGACCCGGCCTTCGAGACGCTCTTCGACTGGCAGCGCAACGAGTTCACCAACGCCAACCTGAAGCGCCTCATGGCCGAGTTCCACGACAACGAGGCGTTCGCGGCCCAGTTCAAGGAAAGCCCCGCCGCCAGCCACCATCACCACAACTATCGCGGCGGCCTCATCGAGCACACGCTGCAGGTCTGGCAGCTGGCCGACGCGCTGAGCCGCGCTCACGGAGGGCCGTTCGACCGCGAGCTGCTGCTCTGCGCAGTGGCCTTGCACGACGTGGGCAAGGTCAAGAGCTACCGCCTGGTCGGCGGCGTCAGCGAACGGACCGACGTGGGCGAACTGCTCGAGCACATCTTCATCAGCGGCTCGATGGTGAGCAACCTGTGGGACACGGCCGTGCGGCCCGGCGTGCCGGAAGAGCTGGCCGAGCAGGCCGCCCGGCAGAAGGCCCTGCTGCTGCACATCATCCTGAGCCATCACGGCAAGCTCGAGTGGGGCTCGCCCGTGCTGCCGCGCACGCCCGAAGCCGTGCTGGTGCACTTCTGCGACCTGCTCAGTTCCACGCTCTACAAGTGCTTTGACGCCATTCAACAAGCGCCGGAGGGGGAGCTCTGGACGGACAACGTCTACATCATGGATCAGACCAGGCGCCTGTTCGTGCCTCCTCACGACGAGGGCGCCGGCTGAACTCCCCACCCGAAGGAGCCGCCCATGGCGGAGATGACCGAAGAGGCGAGCAGGTTCGTCGAGAAGGTCCGGTCCGGCGACGCGACGCTGGCCATCGTGGGGCTCGGCTACGTGGGGCTGCCCCTGGCGCTGGTGTGCAGCCGCAAGCTGAAGCGCGTGGTCGGCATTGACGTGGACGCCCGCCGCGTGGACGCCATCGGCCGGGGCAAGTCCTACATTGACGACGTGCCCGACGCGCAGCTCGGGGAAGCCGTCCGGGCCGGCAAGTTCAGCGCCACGGCGGACTACGGCACCCTGCGCGAGTGCGACGTCGTCATCATCTGCGTGCCCACCCCCCTGCGCAAGACGGGCGACCCCGACCTGTCCTTCATCGTGCAGAGCGTGGACGCCATTGCCAGGCACCTGGCGCCGGGCAAGCTCGTGGTGCTGGAGAGCACCTCCTATCCAGGCACGACGCGCGAGCTCGTCTGCCCCCGCCTGGAGGAGGACGGCCTGGTGGCGGGCCGCGACTTCTGGCTGGCCTTCAGCCCCGAGCGCGTGGATCCCGGCCCGGCCTACGGCGACTACAAGATCGAGGACATCCCCAAGGTCGTCGGCGGCATCACGCCGAGCTGCACGCGCGTGGCGGCCGCCTTCTACGGCCGGATAATGAAGACCGTCGTGGAGGTCTCCACCAGCACCGTGGCCGAGATGGTGAAGCTGCTGGAGAACACCTACCGCAGCGTCAACATCGCCATGGTGAACGAGCTGGCGCTGATGTGCCACGAGCTGGGCATTGACGTGTGGGAGGTGGTGGACGCGGCGAAGACCAAGCCCTACGGGTTCGAGGCGTTCTACCCCGGGCCGGGGCTGGGCGGGCACTGCATCCCGGTGGACCCCTTCTACCTGGCCTGGAAGGCGCGCCTGCACGGCTTCGAGCCGCGCTTCATAGACCTGGCCGGCCGCATCAACGCGGAGATGCCGCGCCACGTCGTGCAGCTCGCCATGGACCTGCTCAATCAGCAGGGCAAGCCCCTGCGCGACGCCCGGGTGCACGTCCTGGGGGTGGCCTACAAGCGGGACGTCTCCGACACGCGCGAGTCGCCCGCGCTGCTGATCATGGAGATCCTCGGCAGCAAGGGCGCCCTGGTGAGCTACACCGACGACCACGTGCCCGCCGTCACGCTGGCCGACGGGACGAAGATGGCCTCGGTGCCCCTGGAGAGGAGCGACCTGCCCTGGAAGGACCTGGTCATCATCGTCACCGACCACTCCGACGTGCCGTGGGGGCGCGTGGTGAAGGAAGCGCGCCTCATCCTCGACACGCGCAACGTGCTCAAGGATTACGACGAGGAGCACATCCACAAGATATAGGCGCCTCCCGGCGCCGTGCGGACGGTGACCACTCGCCCGCTGCGGCCGGAGGGCCGCCCGGCGGGCGCTGCCATTGCCGGAAAGGACGGACCTCAGCATGGAAGACGTCAGGGAAGCCTTTGCCGAGCCCGGCTCGGCCTACCGGGGCAAGCCCTTCTGGGCCTGGAACGGGAAGCTGGACAGCGAAGAGCTGCGCCGCCAGATACGCGTCATGCACCGCATGGGCCTGGGCGGCTTCTTCATGCACTCGCGGGTCGGCCTGGCCACCGAGTACCTCTCCGAGGAGTGGTTCCGCATGGTCCGGGCCTGCGTGGACGAGGCGCGCAAACTCGGCATGGAGGCCTGGCTCTACGACGAGGACCGATGGCCGAGCGGCGCCGCCGGCGGGCTGGTCACGCGCGACCCGCGCTGCCAGCACAAGAACCTCCAGATGGTCATCCGCGAGCCAGGCGAGGCCCGGTTCGACGAGGAGCCGCTGGCCCTCTTCTCCGCTCGCCTGAGCGGCACCGACGCAACGGACGTGCGCCGGCTCGGCCCGGACGGGCTCGGCGCGGTCGAGCCGGCCGACGCGAAGCTGCTCGCCTTCTTCGTGGTCGCCGACGCGCCGAGCTCCTGGTACAACGACGCCACCTACCTGGACACGATGAGCCACGAGGCGGTGCAGCGGTTCATCGAGGTGACCTACGACGCCTACAGGGAGCGCATCGGCGAGGAGTTCGGGCCGCTGGTGCCGGGCATCTTCACCGACGAGCCGAACCACGGCGGGCTCTACGGCGGGCCGCTCTACGAGATGAAGCGCGAGGCCCGGCTGCCCTGGACGCCGAAGCTGCCGGAGGTCTTCCGCGACCGCTACGGCTACGACATCCTCGACCACCTGCCGGAGCTGTTCTTCCGCGTGGACGGCCGGGAGCTCTCCCAGCCCCGCCATCACTACCACGACTGCAAGACGTTCCTGTTCGTGGACGCCTTCGGCCGGCAGATCTACGAGTGGTGCGAGGAGAACGGCCTGAAGTTCACCGGCCACGTCCTCAGCGAGGAGTCGCTGAAGTCCCAGACCAGCGTGGTCGGCTCGGCGATGCGGTTCTACGAGTTCATGCAGGCACCGGGCATTGACATCCTCACCGAGCACGGCCACGAGTACGCGACGGCCAAGCAGTGCTCCAGCGTGCTGCGGCAGACGGGGCGGCGCTGGCTGCTCTCGGAGCTCTACGGGTGCACGGGGTGGGACTTCCCCTTCGAGGGGCACAAGGCCGTCGGCGACTGGCAGGCCGCCTGCGGCATCAACCTGCGCTGCCAGCACCTGTCCTGGTACACCATGGCCGGCCAGGCCAAGCGCGACTACCCGGCCTCCATCCACTACCAGTCCCCCTGGTGGGAGCACTACCCCGCCGTGGAGGACTACTTCGGGCGCGTGGACGCCGTGATGAGCCGGGGCCGGGCCGTGCGCAGGCTGCTCGTCGTCCACCCCGTCGAGAGCGTCTGGGCGCGCACGACCATAAGCTGGCACCAGGACGAGGGCATCAGCCGGCTCGAGGCCGACTTCGAGCGGCTCATCCAGTGGCTGCTGGACGGTCACGTGGACTTCGACTTCGGCGACGAGGAGATGATGGCTCGCCTGGCCGCCGTCGAGGCGGCAGACGGGCCGACGCTCAAGGTCGGGGAGGCGCCCTACGCCGTGGCACTCGTGCCCCCGACGGAGACGCTGAGAGGCACGACGCTGGCGCTGCTCCGCGACTTCAAGCAGGCCGGCGGCAAGGTCGTCTTCTGCGAGCCCGTGGCCGGACACGTGGACGCGCTCGCCTCCGAAGAGGCGGCGGCGCTGGCCGGGGAGTGCGAATGCGTGCCGATGGAAAAGGACGCCGTCGTCGCCGCGGTCGAGGACGCGCGCCTCGTGGGCATCGCCGACGCCAACGGCGCCCAGAAGGCCAACGTCCTCTACCTGCTTCACAGAGAGGGCGACGAGCTGCGCCTCTTCATGTGCAACGCCGACCGGCGGAACGGCACCGGCCCGCTCAGCGTCAGCGTGCAGGCCACGGGCAATGTGCAGCTCTGGGACGCCGAGACGGGCAGACGGTACGCCGTCGCCGCCGAACAGGCGCACGGCGGGGTGCGGTTTGCCACCTCGCTGGCCCCCAGCGGCAGCCGCCTCTTCGTCGTCACGCCGGCCGAGGAGGACCTGCCCCCCGTGCCGGCGTTCACCGAGGTGACGGCGCTCCAGATCGCCGACGACGGCTGGACCGCCGAACTCACCGAGCCGAACGTCCTCGTGCTCGACATGCCCGAGCACAGGATCGGCGACGGCGAGTGGCAGGAGCCGCTCGAGGTGCTCAAAGCAGACGGCGAGATCCGCAAGGCCGTCGGGCTGCCGCTGCGCGGCGGCTCGATGGTGCAGCCCTGGGCCCGCCGGAAGACCGAGGGCCCCAGCGGCCCCTTCGCCCTCCGCTACCGGTTTCACGTGGACGAGGCGCCGCCCGGGCCCCTGCACCTGGCCATCGAGCAGCCCCATCGCCTGAGCATCGGCCTCAACGGCCGCGCCGTCTCCACCGACGCCGAGTGCGGCTGGTGGGTGGACCGCTCCCTGCGGCTGCTGCCGCTCGACGAGGGCGCGCTGAAGGTCGGCGAGAACGAGCTCCTCGTCGCCGGCACCATGGACGACGAGACGAACCTGGAGATCTGCTACCTGCTCGGCGACTTCGCCGTCACGGTGGACGGCGCCGACGCGCGCATCACCGGCCCCCTGAGCAGGGCCGGCCTGGGCGACTGGCGCGAGCAGGGGCTGCCCTTCTACAGCGGCTCGGTCGTGCACCGGGCGGACGTCCAGCTCAAGAGGGGCCAGGGCGACCGCGTCTTCGTCGAGGTGCCCGAGTTCAGGGGCGCCTGTGCGCGCGTGCTGGTAGACGGCCGGGAGGCCGGCGTCATCGGCTGGCAACCGCACGAGCTGGAGGTCACCGACCTGCTGCCCCGGGAGGGACAGGCCCGGCTCGCCGTGGAGGTGGTCGGCCATCGGCGCAACGCCTTCGGCCCCCTCCACCACGCCGAGTCCCACCCGAGGTGGACGGGTCCCGAGACGTTCGTCACCGCCGGCGAGCAATGGCAGGACGACTACAACCTGGTGCCGGTCGGCCTGATGGCCGCGCCGCGCCTGAGCATCCGACGGCAGGTCTGACCACAACGGCACGACAAGGCTGCCCATCGGTTGCCGTTCGCTGTGCCCGTAGAGCCCTCGTGGTTGCCGGGGCAGTTTCAGGGGCCGGCCGGGGCAGCCAAGCTGCCCCAGCGGCGTTCCACCTCTGAAAGGTCGGCCGGCTCCCCTCCCCGCCGGAAGGTGGCGGCTTCGCCGGCCGATATGATGGTGGTCTCATTGCCTTCCTTCACAGCCACCGCGCCGTCCATCGCGGTCACCACCAGCGTGCCCGGGTCGGGCGCCCGCAGCTCCGCCATCGCCCCGGGACGCGCCACGGCGGTCGCCGGCCCGCAGTGCACCGTCAACTCGTAGCCCTCGGGCGGCATCGCAATCAAAATGTCACCCCGGCGGAGGCTCAGGGCCCGCCCGTCGTGCACCTGCACGCGCGTGCTGGAGGCCAGACGCACCATCGGGCTCTGCACAGGGGCACGGTCCAGGCGGGCCCGACGCCCCATCCGCATCTCTGCGCCTCCGCCGTCTGCCGTGACGACCACGTCTCCCCGCGTCAGCTTCGTCGTCCGGGCGGCGTCGAGCCAGCGCTCGTTGACGGTCGCGCCCGCGCCGTCCACCGCGAGGTGCGCCACGGGGTCCAGGTGATGCCAGGCGAGCAGGCCGCCGCCCACGGCGGCGATGATGCCCGTGAACTTGAGGAAGCCCCTCAGCGTCGCCGCGCTCGGCGCCGCCAGCAGCCCGCCCAGGTCGTAGAGCACGATCAGCGTGACGGCCATCATGATCTGCGTCAACGGGTCCGGCGGCGTGATGAACGCCGCCAGAACGAACGCCGCCAGGATGACGCCCTTCCGCTTGCTCCGCAGCGACGCCGCGTCCAGCACCCCCCAGCGCACCAGGTAGTAGACGACCACCGGCGTCTGGAACGCCACCCCCAGCGCGAACGTGAGCAGGAAGAAGGCGGTCAGGTACTCGCCGATCATCAGCACGGGCCGCACGCCGGGACCGGCAAAGCCGAGCAGGTAGCGCAGCGCAATGGGGATGAAGACGAAGTAGCCGAAACAGATGGCCGCCGCGAAACAGGCGACGCACGCCGCCCCGAGCACCAGCACCTTGCGCCGCTCGTGCGGGAAGAGGCCCGGCGCCACGAACGCCCAGATCTGGTAGATGACGACGGGGCTGGCCAGGATCAGGGCCACCAGGGCACAGGCCTTCAGCTGCGCGACGATCGGCTCGAAGTAGCTGCGGTAGTTAAGCACCCCCTCCAGCTCGTAGGCGCCCATGGCATGCACGTGGGGGCGCTTGATGACCTCGATCAGCTGCCAGCGGAATATCCAGCACAGGATGAAGACCGCCGCCACGCTCAGCAGGCACTTGATGAGCCGCGCGCGCAGCTCCTCCAGATGATCGCCGAGCGACATGACGGCCATGTCCGTCTCGACGCTGTGTCGGGCGGCCGGGCGGCGATCGCCCATCGTCGGGCCCCCCTTGATGGCAGGTCACCGCATTATACAGAGGCCCCGCAGGGCCGTAAAATGGGCCTCGCAGGCGAGCAGCCGCCTCCGCGCGCTGAACGCCCGGGCCGCGCCCGGCACGTGCTCGCTGCCGCGGGACATCGCCGTCGAGCTGGAGATAGTCCTGGAAGTCGAATGGCGCGCGCGACGCGAAACGCCAGACCCGAAACCCGGGCTTTCAGTATTCCCTGCGGCGTCGCGAGGAGGGGACGCCGAGGACCTTGCGGTACTTCGAGACGGTCCGTCGTGCGATCTCGATCCCCTGCTTGCTGAGCTCCTCGGCGATCTGCTCGTCGCTCAGGGGGTCGGACTTGTCCTCGTTGTCTATGACCTGCTGAAGCTTCTGTCGCACGACTTCCCAGGACTCCATCTCGCCGTCTTCCTTCTCCACGCCCCCGGTGAAGAAGTGTTTCAGCGAGAAGATGCCGCGCGGGGTCTGCATGTACTTGCCCGCGATGGCACGGCTGACCGTGGAGACGTGAACGCCGACTCTGTCGGCTATCTCCTGCATCTTCAGGGGCTTCAGGTGCATGAGCCCCTTTTCGAGGAACTCCCGCTGCACGTCCACGATGGCGCTGGCGATGTTATAGACCGTGCTGCGCCGCTGCTGGATGGCGTCTATCAGCCAGCGCGCGCCCTGGAGCTTGTCTTTGAGGTATTGCTCGGTCTTGGGGTCGAGGTCCTTGCGCTGGAGCCGGCGGGCGTAGTAGGCGCAGATGTGCAGCGACGGCAGCGCGGCGTCCTCCAACATCACGCGGTACTCGCCGTCCACCCACTCCACGCACAGGTCGGGCAGCACGTGGGGCGCGGCTTCCTCGCCGAAGAGCGCGCCCGGGATGGGGTTGAGCTTGCCGACCTCCTCGATGGCCGCCTTCAGCTCATCCATCGTGCAGCCGAGGGCCCTGGCCACCTTGGGGTAACGGTTCTTCAGGACGTCCTCGAAGTGGTCGCGCACCAGGCGGCTCAGCAGTTCATAGTCCGGCAGGCGCTCATCGAGCTGGAGCAGCAGGCATTCCTCGAGGGTGCGCGCACCGACGCCGGGCGGCTCCAGGCCCTGCACCACCCGGAGGGCCTGCTCGGCCTGCTCGATCGTCACGTCGGCCTCCATCGAGGCGACGATCTCTTCGAGGGGGTATTCGAGGTAACCGCGCCAGTCGAGGTTGGCGACGATGTTCTCGCAGATGTCGCGGATGGCAGGGCCCAGGTCGGACAGGGCGAGCTGGCGGTTCAGGTGCTGTTCGAGGGATATGTCCGGCGAGGGGGAGTTCTCGATGGCGGCCCGCTTGCCGTCCACCTCGCCGGAGGATGAGCCGCGCGGCACGTAGTCGTCGTAGCTGCCCTCGGCCTGGCGGATGATCTCCTCGATGGCGTCGTAGTTCTCCTCTTCGAGGGGCTCCGGTTCGGTCTCGGGCTCCTCGGTCAGGGCCTCGACGGGCTCGATGTCTTCGGCCTCTTCGGTGGCCTCCGCCTGCTCTTCGGCGGTCCCCTCCTCGACGGTGCCGGCCTCGAGCATGGGGTTCTCGAGCAGCTCCTGGTCAATGCGATCGCGCAGTTCGAGCAGCGGCAACTGGAGTATCTCGATGGACTGGATGATCTGCGGCGCCAGCTTGAGCCGCATCTCCTGCCGTGCTTGTAGCGCGGCTTCGAGCCTCATCGCCGTCTCCCCTCCTGCTGCCCCGTCACTTCTTCATCTCGCGGCGCCCTTCGAGCGCGTCGGCCAGGATGGCGGCGTTCGCGTAGTCGAGCTGGCTGCCGCTCGGCAGGCCCCGCGCCAGGCGGGTGACCTTCACCGCGAGGCCGGCCAGCGCCTCCCGCACGAAAAGGGCCGTCGCCTCGCCCTCCATGTCGGGATCGGTCGCCAGTATCACCTCGCGCACCTCGTCCTCAGCCACGCGCCGCACCAGGTCCTCCACTGTCAGGTCCTCCGGCTCGTAGCCCTCAAGCGGCGCCAGCCGCCCGCACAGCACGTGGTAGAGGCCGCGGTAGCCGCCGGACTGCTCGATGGACACGGCGTCCTGGGCCTCCTCCACCACGCAGATGGTGGAACGATCCCGCCGCGGGTCGGCGCAGACCGGGCATGGGTCGCTTTCGGCGAACTGGTAGCAGGTCGAGCACTGCCTGACCTTCGCCTTGACATCCCTGATGGCCTCGGACAGCGCCTGGGCCTCCTCGTCGGAGAGCCGCAGGATGTGGTAGGCCAGCCGCTCGGCTGTCCTCTCGCCGACGCCGGGCATGCCGCAGAGCAGCTCCACCAGGCGCGCGACCGACTCTGTGTGGACTTTGGCCACTGTGCTGCTCCGGGGTCGCTCCAAGCGAAGCCGTGCGCATTGTACCGGCCATCGCACCGGTTGGCAACGCCGTCAGAAGAGCCCCTCCAGGCCGGGCAGGCCGAGCTTGCCCGTCACTTTGGACCGTTCGGCCTCGGCCAGCTCCTGGGACTTCTTCAGCCCCTGCCGGAGGGCAGCCAGGATCATCTCCTGCAGGAACTCCGGCCCTTCCTCCTGCAGCACGGCGGGGTCTATCTTCACGTCCAGCGGCTCCTGCAATCCATTGAAGACGACCTTGACCATGCCGCCGCCCGCGCTGCCCTCGACGGCGCGCTCGCGCAATTCGTCTTCGACCTCGTGCATGCGGCGCTGCATCTCCTTCATCTGCTTCTGGGCGGTCTTCAGCAGCCCGCCGAGGTCTTCCATGCCGGGGAAACCCCTCATCTGTCAGCTCTCCGTTCCGTTGGGGATGCCGGGGGCGGGGCGGCGGGCCCTCACTGTTCGGGCTCCGGCGGCTCCGCCTCCTCCTCTTCCGGTTCCTCCTGGGGCTGCCCGCCCGGCATCCTCTCCAGGCGCACCGGGCTGAGGCCGAGCACTTCGTCGCCGGCGGCAAAAGCCTTCCGCATGGACTCCGAGGCCAGGGCCTCCTGGGCGACCTCCGCGTCCTCCGCACACGCCAGTATCTGGCGGTATTTCGCGCCGTCCAGCCCTTCGGGCGCCTGGCGCTCCTGGGGGGGAGCAGCGCCGCGCCGGGACCTCGCCTTCAGGCGCTCCTGCATCCGCTGCAAGGCACCGTTCGCCGCCGTGTCCGGATTGGCCGCCGGGGGCGCACTGCCCGCAGAGGCGCCCGCCGGCCGCCAGCCCGCCCCCGACGGGGCGCGCAGGCCGCTCAGGGCCTCCTCGACCGGCGCCAGGTCAGCCAGGCGGCATGCCTTCACCAGCGCCAGCTCCAGCGCAATGCGCCCCGTCGTGTCGCGCCGCGCGCGGAGCTTGGCCTCGCGCAGAAGCTGGATCATGTAGGTGAACTGCTCGGCCGTGAAGAGCGCAGCCTGGCGCTTCAGCGTCGCGGCGTCCACGCCGGCGCCCGCCAGCATCGGATCGTCGGCGCCGCAGCAGGCGGCCACCAGCAGGTCGCGCAGGTACTCGCTGAGCTGGTCGGCGAAGTCCTCCACGTCCGTGCCGCCGAACAGCACGTCGGCGGCGGCATGGAGCGCCCCGGCCGAGTCTTCG
>LJUE01000227.1 GCA_001303885.1 Planctomycetes bacterium SM23_32
ACTCGCGCATCACGCTCAGGGGCGCCTGCATGGCGCCGCGCAGTGCCTGGTCCATGGCCCGGCGGCGGGCCGCCTTCTGCTCGTCGCTCTCCCGGGGCATCGCGTAGGCGGCGTCCACGGCGCCGTATGCCTCCACGTCGCGGTCCACCAGCCCGAGCAGCGCCTCCCGGCGCGTGGCAAGCTCGCCGAGCATGGCGCGCACCTCGTCCTCCACGTCGGCGAACTTCCGCTTGCCGGCCGTGAAGTTGGCGGCCATCTCGCTCATCGCCGCCGCCAGGGCGCCGGCGAGCGCGCTGACGCTGCCGCCGCCGGGCGCCGGCTTCTGGGCGGCGGCGTCGGCCACGTAAGCTCCAAGTTCCCCGTGCCGGTACATGCGCCGCCTCACTCCACCACGCGCACGCGCATGCCGACCCGGGCGAAGCCGTAGAACTCGATCACGTCCTCGTTGCGCATCCGGATGCAGCCGTTGGAGCACTTCGTGCCGATGGTCGCCTCCTCGTTGGTGCCGTGTATGCCCAGGCCCGTGGCGCCCGGCTCGTCGCGGAACCCTATCCACCGCTCGCCCAGCAGGTGGCCCTCCTCGCCGTACTCGACGATGCCGCCGCCGGGCTTGTACCAGCGGGGCCGCACAAGCATGCTGTCCACCGTGAACTCCCCGCTCGGCGTCAGGTCGTCCCGGCCGATGCCGATGCCGTACTCCTTCACGTAGAGCCCATCCATCAGGAGTGCCATGCGGAACTCGCTCTTGACGGCCACGGCGCCGGGGGTGGCGGTGGGCACCTTGAGCTGCTGCCCCACGCTGAGCCGGTCGGTGCTCATGCCGTTGAGGAACTGGATCGTGCGCCAGTTGACGCCGTACTTCTTGCCGATGACGGTCAGCGTCTCGCCCGGCTGGACGACGTGCACGACGGCGCCTTCGAGGTTGCGGGGATTCAGAAAGGTCTGCCGGCTGGCGTAGTCGAGCAGCTCACGCAGGGAGCGCGCAAGTTCCCCGCGGGAGGACAGGTAGAGCCCGGTGAGTACGGGACGAGCCTCGGAGAAACGACCCTCTTTCAGCAGCGCCACTCCCTCCTGCAGGGCGGCCATCCTGGCGCTGTCCGCAGGCTCTTCGGCAGGCGCATCCTCCTGAGCCGGAGCCGGATGCGGCGGCTCCTCGGCAGTGACGGCAGAGAGCCTCATCCGCTCGGCCGGCTCAGCGGCCCTGGGCGCCTGCTGGGCGGGAGCCCCGCCCAGCGCTGCGGCCACGGCCGACTGCCCGGGTGGCGCCGCGACTGCGCCCGGGTGAGGGTCTGGCTGTCCCGGCGCGGCGGGCTCGCGCGCCGGCTCAGACCCGCGGGACCTGGAGATGACGATGCCGATGATGGCGGCTGCAAACAGCAGAACCAGTAGCTTTCTCATGCCCCTATCCGTGCAAGAGACCGCTGGAAGCGACGCACCGCGCTTACGGTAGCGAACCGGAAAGCCCGGATTCAAGGGGCGCGCAAACGCCGACCGCGCCGGGCGCTTACCCGGCAGCGCAAGGGGTTGGCAGGCAAGGCCTTAGGCAGGATCACAGCGCGCTGGAAGGACAGCGGTCGCAGGGAGAATGGAGAGCGATTTTCGCGGCCGGAAGCAACCAGGCTCCGAGGCGGGCGGTCCTCACTGCCTGCTGCGCAGGGAACGCACGATCCGCCAGCCGGCGCCGGCCAGCCCTGCCAGGATGAGGGCGGCTCCGGCTGCAATGAAGATGGTGCCCACCGCCAACGCTGGTTCCCCCGAATCTGCCCGAGAAGCGGCTGCCCCGGAGGCGCCGCTGCCTCGCCTCAGGGCCGACCCCGGCCTTCGATGGCCTGCTCGTCGCGGACGCTCTCGAGGATGCGCTTGCCGGCCAGATCGGAGCTGATGAACTGGTCGGCCATGCCCACCCGGTTGCCGCCCTGCTCCTTGGCGTCGTAGACGGCGTTGTCGGCGGCCGTGATGACGTTGTCCATCGTCTCGCCGTTGACCGGGAAGGCCGCTACGCCGATGCTGACGCGGATGAAGTCTATGACGCGCTCGTCGCCGATCTCCAGGACGTAGTTCTCGACCGCTTCACGCAGGCGCTCGGCAAGGACATAGGCCTCGCGGCGGTCAGTCTGCGGCAGAATGGCCAGGAACTCGTCGCCCCCGATGCGCCCGAACACGTCGCAGGACCGCGTCTTCTGCGTGAGCTGGGTGGCGATCTGCTCCAACACGACGTTGCCCACCTGATGGCCGAACCGGTCGTTGACCTGCTTGAACCCGTCCAGATCCAGGTACAGCAGCGCCGTGAAGCCGCCATGACGCCGCGTGCGCTCGGACTCCTCGGCCAGCCGCAGGTCCAGGTACCGGTAGTTGAAGACGCCGGTCACCTCGTCAATGAACGTCTTGTGCCGGAGGGCCTCCTTCATCTTCTCCGAGGCGCAGACCTGGGAGTAGAACCCGTAGGCCGTGACAACGAACGACCACATCAGGATGGCGGGGTAGGAAACGCGGAAGGTCTGGGGAAGGTCCGCCCAGTCCGGAAGCAAGAAGGCCACGACCATCAGCAGCAGCAAGCTAAGACAGAACGAGCCGACGAAGATGCGACGCAGGCGCAGCTCGATCTCCTCGATCTCGTGCTCAGTCATGATCGAACGACGCCCGGGCGTGACGCCCATCCCATCACCTCGCGCTGTTTCACCTAACGAGAGGATAGCGCATGGCCCGCCCACATTCAAGCAGGCGGCCCCCCGGAGGGCCTTGTGGGGCTCCTCGCCGGCCCGGCCCAGGCTCCAGGCGCGCCTGGGCCGTCCCTGACCGCCCGTGCCGGCGGCCTGAGGCGGGTGCCGCCGGTCACAAAGGCGTCCCGAAAAACGCGCCCCTGACCGGCCCTTGGGCTCCGTGGTCCCGCCGACGCGGGACGAGGCAGGCCCCGACGCCCGCCGCCCTACGGCCGCGGCGGCCCCCCCTACGGCCCGGCGGCGCGGCAGGCACGCCCGGCTCCTCCCACCGCCGGCTGTCGCTGCTGGCGGGGCTGTTGTCGCCGAGCACGAAGTACTCGTCCTGCTCCAGTTCCTGGGCGGCGAGTTCTTCCCCCAGATTACCCACATTGCCATAGTGGACGTCGCGTTCGATGACGATCCTGTCCCACCGCACCTGCACTCTTCGCCCCCCGAAGTGCACGCCGCGCCGCCCCCCCGCGCCGGCCCGATAGTCGAAGCGGAATACCTCGTCGTCCCCGATGCGGGCGACGAGCCTGTCGTCGTAGTTCTCCAGCGTCAGCCATTGCGGCTCCCCCACACCGAGCCCCCGCGCAGGGGCCTCCTGGACGGTATGCCCCTCGTCCCGGAGCACGGCGGCCGCCTGCGGACCCACGCCCACCGAGACGGTGAAGCTGCGTCCGGCGTCGTCAATGCCCAGGATGACGTCGCCCCCACCGGGGGCTTTGTCCAAGACGGTGACGCGCGCCCTAATGCGGCAGTCACCCACCTCTTGCCGCCCGGGCGACCCGAGCGTGCGGGGCGCCACTTCGAAGCTCAGACCATCGTAGGAGTAGAAGTCTACGATCCGCCGGCCGAACGAGGCCATCACCGGCTCGGCGGCGTCGCGGGCGTCGAGCGTGAGGGGGGCCGCCCCGAGCCCCAGGCGCCAGCACTGCGGCGCCGGCCCGAGGTCCCAGGTCGGCTTCACCTCGCGCCGGGGCATGAAGTCCGAATCGAACACGTGGAACCAGAGCTCCTTCTGCACGTGGTCCGGTTTGCGCGCGATCCGGCCGTTGATGTAGACGTCGCCGTCCCGGAGCGCCACCTCTTCCCCCGGCAGGCCCACCACGCGCTTGATGAAGCTCTTGGTGGCCACGTCGAAGTCGGTGCCGCCGCAATCGGGACAGATGGCTTCCTCCACCGACCGCACCTGTCCGCGCCAGCCGCAGGTGCGGCATCTGAGTGAGTAGTAGGGGTAGAGGAAGACCACGACCTCCCAGCGGCGGGGCTGGCGGAAGCGGTAGATGAACTTGTTGACGAAGATGCGACTGGCCCGGCGCTGCACGCGGTTGGCGGCGTCCGTTGGCGCCAGCGCAACGCCGGCGGAGGTCCGGGCGGCGTTCCATATCCAGTCCGGCCCCCGGAAGACAAGAGGCTGGTTGCGCTCGTCGAACGTGGCCGCCCCTTCCCAGTGGTAGCGGCAGTTCGGGCACTCCACCTGTCCGGTTCCCGCCGCCCTGTCGCGGCCGACGTTGAAGACCCATCCGCAGTTGGGGCACCGCACTTCGTTGTGCACCCCGACCAGCGTGGGCGCCATGCTGCCGTGCTGGATGCGGAACGCCTCCACCACGACCTGCCTCAGCAGAAGCACGATCAGGACCAGGATGGCGAAGTACTCCAGGTTGTCCCGCAGGGCGGTCCGTTCGCGCGGGGGGCCGGCGCGAAGGGCACTGCCGCGCGTGTCACGGGGCGGCTTCTGTCGGGCCACGGGACTGCTCCTCGGCGGACGAGGCTAGGGCTGATCGGCATCCAGCACGGCCAGGAAGGCCTCCTGGGGGATGTAGACGCTGCCGACGGACTTCATGCGCTTCTTGCCGGCCTTCTGCTGTTCGAGCAGCTTGCGCTTGCGCGTGATGTCGCCCCCGTAGCACTTGGCGGTGACGTCCTTGCGCAGCGGGCTGATGGTCTCCCGGGCCACCACGCGCCGGCCGACGGCGGCCTGGATGGGGATCGGGAACAGGTGGCGCTCGATCTTCGCGCGCAGCAGTTGCACGATCCGCCGCCCCCTGCGCTCGGCGTCCGCCCGGTGGCAGATGACGGACAGCGCGTCCACGGGCTTCTTGTTGACCAGGATGTCCACCTTCACCAGGTCGCTGGCGCGGTAGCCGAGCAGGTCGTAGTCCATGGTGCCGTAGCCGCGGGTCAGCGACTTCAGGCGGTCGAAGAAGTCGTACACCACCTCGGCCAGCGGCACCTCGTAGACCAGCATCGCGCGCTGGTCGCTCAGAAACTCCGTCTTGCCGTGCACGCCGCGCCGCCCCTCGGTGAGCTTGATGACGTTGCCGATGTACTGCGCCGGCAGGATGATGCTGAGCTGCGCCCAGGGCTCGCGCACCTCCGCCGTCTCGTCGGCCGGCGGCATGCGGGCCGGACGGTCAATCGTCACCACGGACTCATCCACCTTGACCACCTCGTAGGTGACGTTCGGGGCGGTCTGGATCAGGGGGATGTCATTCTCGCGCTCCAGGCGCTGCTGGATGATCTCCATGTGGAGCAGCCCCAGGAATCCGCACCGGAACCCGAACCCGAGCGCGTCCGACGCCTCGGGCTCGTGCACGAAGGACGAGTCGTTCAGCGACAGCTTCTCCAGCGCCGAGCGCAGCGCCGGCAGGTCGGCGTTGTCCTGGGGGAACAGGCCGCAGAAGACCACGGGCTTCGGCTCGCGGTAGCCGGCCAGGGGCTGGGCGGCCGGCCGGTCCCGCAGGGTGATGGTGTCGCCGATGCGCACGTCACGGATGTCTTTGATGCCGGCCGTCAGGTAACCCACCTGGCCGCATTGCAGCTGCGCCTGGGGCAACATGGCCGGCCGGAAGATGCCGAGCCCCGACACCTCGTAGTCCCGCCCGGAGCTGAGCATGCGTATCCGCTGTCCGGGGGCCACGCAGCCGTCCACCACCCGCGCGTGCAAGACCACGCCCTGATACTCGTCGTAGAACGAGTCGAACACCAGCGCCCGGAGCGGCCCGTCCGGATCGCCGGATGGCGGGGGCACGCGCTCCACAATGGCCCGCAGCAGCTCCTCCACCCCCTCGCCCGTCTTGCCGCTCACGGCGAGCGTCTGTTCGGCATCCAGCCCGAAGGTCTGCTCCATCTCCGCCATCGTCTCGATCGGGCGCGAGTCGGGCAAGTCTATCTTGGTGACGGCCGGCACGATGGTCAGGCCGTGGGAGCGCGCCTGCTCGAAGTTGGCCACCGTCTGCGCCTCCACGCCTTGGTTGGCGTCCACCAGCAGCACGGCCCCCTCGCACGCCCTCAGGCTGCGCGAGACCTCGTAGCTGAAGTCCACGTGCCCGGGCGTGTCTATCAGGTTCAGCCGGTACTCGCGGCCCCCGCAGGTGTAGAACATGGTCACGCAGCTGGCCTTGATGGTGATGCCCCGCTCGCGCTCCAGCTCCATGTCGTCAAGCATCAGCTCGTGGAACTCGCGATCGGAGACCGCGTGCGTGATCTGGAGGAAGCGGTCGGCCAGCGTGGACTTGCCGTGGTCTATGTGCGCAACGATGCAGAAGTTTCTTGTCTGATCGAGCATGGCGGCGCAAGGGCGCCCGATGCGGGATGTCGGCACGCGTCCCCCCCGACGCAGCGGCCCGCCGCCGCAGCCGCTCCGCTCGGCGGCCCCGCGCAGGGAGGCGCCATGCCGCAGGTTCA
>LJUE01000228.1 GCA_001303885.1 Planctomycetes bacterium SM23_32
GCGCGGCCAGCAGCTCGGCGTCGGTGAAGAGCGTGTTGCCCTCGAACTCGACCTTGGCGACCGTGTAGAGCTGCCCCTCCCGGATGGTGATCGTCAGCGCGGCGCGGCTCATGTCGTCGCTGAAGGCCGCGTCGCCCTCGGCCTCGGCGTCCAGGTATCCGCGCTCGTGATAGGCTGCCTCCACGGCGCGCACGTCCCGGCGGAAGACGGCCTCGTCGAACCACCCCGGCCAGAGCCAGGAGGGCCATCTCCGCGCCCGGCTCTCCATGGCGTCCCGCAACTCGCCGTCTTCGACGTGCTCGTTGCCACCGAAGGCGATGGTCTGGACGTAGGTGCGGGGTCCTTCCGTGACGTAGAAGGTCAGCTCCCGGCGCCCGGGCTCGGCGGCGGTGAGCTTGCCGTGCACCGAGGCCACCGGGAAGCCCTCCTCGTGGTAGGCGGCGGCGATGCGGCGCTCGTAGTTGCGCACGTCGGCCTGGCTGACGCTGGTGCCCGGCTCAAGGCCGATCAGCTCGCTCAGCCGGCTCGATGAGAAGCGGTCGTTGCCCCGGAAGACGACCTCCGTCACCTGGACGCGCTCGGAGACGCTGAGGATAACCTCGACCTGGCCTTCAGGGGCGGGCTCGACGCGGTAGGAGAGGGAGCCCAGAAGCCCCGCGTCGTTCCATCGCCCGACGGCGGCAGCCAGCTCCTCGTCGTCCAGCGGTCGGCCGGCTTCGATCCCGAGTGCCGCCAGCACCTGCTCGTGGTCCAGCAGGTAGGTGTTCTCCACGGCGATCCGGGCGATGACGGGCCGCACGTCCCGGGCGGCAGACGCCGGCAGCCCGCACAGAAGGACCAACAGGAGGCAGGCGGCTGCGGCGGATGGCACACGCCTGCCCCTCGCAGTGGTGCTTGTCATGGGCCTTGCCCTCAAGCGCCTGGCGTTGTGGTTGCGGCCGTCGCTCGCGACTCGAAGCGCAGGTATCGCCTCTGGAAGACGAGACGGACCACGCCCGTTGGTCCGTTGCGTTGCTTGGCAAGGATCAGGTCGGCTTCGTTGCCGGCCACCTCGTCCGGCTCCTCGCTGAACTCCTGGGGCCGGTGCAGCAGCAGCACGAGGTCGGCGTCCTGCTCGATGGCGCCGCTCTCCCTCAGGTCGCTCAGCCGGGGCCGGCGCTGCTCCTGCTCCACACGGCGGCTCAGCTGCGCCACCGCCAACACGGGCACGTTCAGCTCCCGAGCCAGCGCCTTGAGGCCCTGGCTGATCTCGGCCACCTCGGCGGCCCGGCTCTCGTGCATCTTGTTGGAGGACATGAGCTGGAGGTAGTCCACCACGACCAGCTCGATCTGCTCGCGATGCACCAGCCGCCGGGCGCGGGCCCTCAGGTCGAGCACGCGGAGGGTGGGGCTGTCGTCAATGTAGAGGGGCAGCCCCACCAGGTCGTCCAGGGAGGCCTCCAGGGCGCTCCAGTCCTTCGGCTGGAGGGTGCCGCGGCGGAACTCGTGCGTGTCGAGCCGGTTGTGCACGCACAGGAAGTTGCTGACGATCTGCTCGGCGGGCATCTCCAGGCTGAACAGGGCGGCCGGCCGGCGCTGCACGGTGGTGACGTGGTGCAGGATGTTCAGCGCCAGGCTGGTCTTGCCCATGCTGGGGCGGGCGGCGACCACCACCAGCTCGCCCGGCTCGAAGCCGTCCAGGTCGTAGTAGCCACTGGGCAGGCCGGTGAGCTGTCCGGGCCGCTGGTGGAGCTCTTCGAGGCGGGCCACGATGTGCTGGAGGACCTGGTTGATCTCCCGGGTCTGGCCGGTGTCCTTGGCGTCGCGCACGGCCAGGATGTGCCCCTCGGCCTCGTCGAGCAGGTCGTCCACCTCCTGGGAGTTCTCGTAGGCCCTCTTCTGGATGTCGGCAGCGGTCTGGATCAGCTGGCGGCGCAGGGCGTGCTGGCGGACGATCTCGATGTAGTACTCGGCGTTGGCGCTGGTGGGCACGGCCTCCATCAGCTCCAGCAGGTAGGCCTGGCCGCCTGCCTTCTCCAGCTTGTTGCGCTTGGTCAGCTCGTCCCGCAGCAGGATCAGGTCGGCGGCGTTGTTCTCTTCGGAGAGGTGGACCAGCGCGCTGAAGACGTCCTGGTGGGCCAGCTTGTAGAAGCTCTCCTCGGCCAGCCGCTCGCGGGCCAGGTGGATGGCTTCCTCGGAGAGGAGCATCGAGCCGAGCACGCCCATCTCGGCCTGCACGTCGTGCGGGGGGGTCCGGGGGGCAGAGCTGACGTCGGGCATCTCGGACATCATCCGGGCTTCAGGCATCGGGGCGCCCCGGCGGCCTGGGCCGTCCGACACGCCGCGGCCTACTCCTCTTCGTCCTGCTCGGCGGCGACCCGCACCAGTATCTGCACGCGCACCTCGGGGTGGAGCATGACCTCGACCTGGAAGTCGCCCACTTCCTCGATGTGCCGGTCCATGTTGACGTTGGCGGGACGTATGCCCTCGAAGCCGCTGGCCACCAGCTCGTCGGCGACCTGCTGAGGGCCGACCGAGCCGAACAGGTGTCCCCTCTCGGTGGCGCGGGCGGTGACGAAGCACAGGAAGCCGTCCAGCATGGCGGCCTGGCGGCTGACGCGCTCCATCTCCTCCTGTTCGCGCTGGCGTCGGCCCTGGCGGGCCGCTTCGGCCCGGCGCAGGGCGTCCGGCGTCACGGCGGTTGCCATCTGCTTCGGCAGCAGGTAGTTGCGCGCGTAGCCGTCGGCCACCTCGACCAGGTCGCCTTCACGGCCGAGCTTCTCCACGTCCTGGCAGAGCACAACTTGCATCTGCGTCGTGTCCTCGCGAGTGTGCTGCGGGCGCGCTGGCGCGGCCGGCTCAGAAGGGGATCTCGTCGTCGGCCACGTCGAAGCCCTCGTCGGGGTAGTCCTCCGCTTCGGGCTCGCGCTGGGGGCGTTGCTGCTCGGCGCGCTGCGGGCGGCTGCTGCTGCGGCCGCCGCCTTCGCGCTGGCCAGCGGAGCGGCCGCCGATGAACTCGAAGTTCTCCGCCACCACCGTCAGCCGGCTGCGCCGCCCCTCGGAGGTCTCCCAGCTATCGTAGTTCAGGCGCCCCTCCACGAATATGGGGCTGCCCTTGGTGAAGTACTCGCTGATGACGACCCCGCGCCGGCCCCACATCGTCACGTCCACGAAGCAGGTGTCGTCCCGCTTCTCGCCTTCCTTGGTCGTGTAGGTCCGGTTCACCGCCAGGCCGAACTCGCAGACGGCCGTGCCGCTCGGAGTGTAGCGGAGTTCCGGATCACGGGTCAAGTTCCCCATCAGGAGCACTTTGTTGAAGTTTGCCATGGTCCACGTTCTCCGTTATGGGGCTGCGGGGGCCTGCGGGTCCTCTCCGTCGGGCTCGACCGGCTCGGCGGCCGGTTCGGGGCCGGGCTCCTCTTCTTGCGGCTCCGGCTCGGCGGCCTCGTCCGCCTCGGCATCCTCGGGGGACTCGGCGGCGCCTTGGGCCGGCTCCTTGCTCAGCACGGGGGCTCCCGCCGGCTCGGCGGGCGGCGCTTCCCCCTCTTCGCCCTCGGCGTTGTAGAGCTGCCCCTGCACGGGGTCCATCCTCTCCTTCCTGAGGAACAGGGCGCGCAGGAGGTCCTCCGAAAGGCGCACCATGTGGCGCAGCTCGGCGATGGCCGAGCCGTCCATGTGGAAATAGGTCAGCACGTAGATGCCCCGCTTCGCGTTCTCGATGGGGTAGGCGAGCTTGCGCTCGTCCCACTTCTCGATGCGCTCGATCCGGGCCTCGTTGCGGGTCAGGATGTCGGCAATGTGGCGCACCAGCGCCGGGAAGTCCGAGCCTCCCCTGGCGGCGTCCACCACGAACATGCCTTCGTACAGGTTGACTGCCAAGTTGGTTCCTCCGCTTTGTATCTGCTTCGCACGGGTGCAAGCGTCATCTGCGAGGGAGCGCAAGGCCCGCCGGCGGCGATGCTTCGGTTCGGCCCTATGGGTCTCCCTCGGGCTCGGAGGCATTGAACCGGTTCATGGCCGGCTCGATGCCCTCCTCGGCCCAGCACAGGGCGGCGCGGGCCGCCCTGTCGGTCATCTGCTCCACGGCCTCCCACTCGTCGGGGCCGAACGGGCTGAGCACGAACTCCTGGCCGTCCAGGTGCCCGGGACGCGGCCCGATGCCCATCCTCAACCGGGGAAAGGCGTCCGTCTCGAGCGCCAGGGCCACGGACATCAGCCCCTTGTGGCCCCCGCTCGACCCGCCGGCCCGCAGCCGGACCCGGCCCAGCGGCAGGTCCATGTCGTCCACCAGCACCAGCAGCTCGGCCGGGCTTGAGCCGCTCTCCCGCACCAGCCGGGCCAGCGGCGGGCCCGACCGGTTCATGTATCGCAGAGGCCTGAACAGGCAGACCTCGCCGCAGACGGCCAGTATGCAGTCGCCGCGGTCCTTCTCGCTGCGCACGCCGCACAGCCCGGCCGCCTTGTCCAGGGCCATCCATCCGGCGTTGTGCCGGGTGTCTCTGTAGCGGCGGCCCGGGTTGCCGAGCCCGGCGATGATCTTCACTCGTGTCCTTCCTGCCCCGCGTGCCGGAGGCCGGCCGGCCGCCTACTCCCGTTCTTCCTCCTCGGGCTCGCCCGCGACCCCCTCGGCCGGGGCCTCGCGCCCGATCAGCTCCGGCTCGGCCAGCATCTCTTCGGGTATGCCTTCCAGCTCCCCTTCCTCGAGTTCGGTCGGCGGCAGCACGACCACGACCACGGCGTCGGGATCGGCCGTCGGCGTGACTCCCTCGGGGAACGCGACGTCCCTGACCCGCAGGTCGTCGCCGATGTTGAGCCCGGCCACCTCGACGCGGAGCCTCTCCGGTATGGCCGAGGGGAGGCATTCCACCTCGAGCTCGTGCTCGCGCACGTCAAGGACGCCCCCTTCGCTCACGCCGGCCGGCTCGCCGTGGGTCTCCACGCGCACCGACACGGTCACCGTCTCGGTCAGCGATATGCGCACGAAGTCAACGTGCACGATGTCGTCGCCGAGGGCGTCGTACTGGACCTCCCGGAGCTGGGCGGCCTCCTGGCGGCCGTCCCAGTTGACTCTCACGATGAAGGCATGCTCTTCGAGCAGCTCCTGCACGTCGCGCGCACGCACGGTGAGCAGCAGG
>LJUE01000027.1 GCA_001303885.1 Planctomycetes bacterium SM23_32
GCGCGCCTCCGGCCGCTCGGCCGCATGCCCGATGGTCACCAGGATGGGCACGGCCTTCGCCTTGGGGATGCCGAGGACCTTGCGCACGGGCTCCCGTTCGAACCAGCCGACCCAGCAGGTGCCGAGCCCCTCGTCGGTGGCCGCCAGCACCATGTGGTCCACGGCGATGGCCGCGTTGAACTCCTCGCCGGGCTCGCAGACGGCTGCCATGATCACCGGCGCCTCGGCCAGGAACTCCTGGTGGCCGGCCTCACGCGCGATGCGCCGCCGCTTCGCCTCGTCGGTGACGAACACGAAGCGGTAGTTCTGCCGGTTGGCGCCGGAGGGAGCGAGCTGGAGCGCCCGGTAGAGCCGGCGCAGCTTCTGCCGTCCGACGCGCCTCTTCGAGTAGCGGCGGATGGACCGCCGCGCCGCGATCACGTCCCTGAACTCCATGGCCATCCCTCCCTCGCACGAGCCCCGTCAGTTGCCAATCCGTAATGGTCAATCGGTGAGAGTCCGATGTCAACAGGGCCATGCCGCGTTCCCGTCAGAGCCGGGCAGACTCCGCGCTCCCGCCTGGGGCGGGCAAGCGTCCCTCATGCCTCTTCCTGCTGGGCGGCCTGGCGGCGGATCTGATCGGCGTCCACGTCGCACTTGCGCATCAGGCGGTGGAAGCTCTCCCTCTCGATGCCGGCGTGCTCGGCGGCGCGCGTCACGTTGCCCCCGGTGCGCTTCAAGACCTCGAGGAGGTACTGCCGCTGGCAGGCGAGCGTCATGTTGTCCATCGCCTCGCGGTAGGGCATGGAGGCCGCCGCGGCGGCCGCCGGCGGGTAGCCCTCGCCGCCGGGCTCCAGGAAGGGGAAGAGGGCCCGTGTGATCTGCCACCAGGGCCGGGATGTCGGAGGGGCGCTCCCTGAGGGGGGGCAGGCGCAGGGGGAAGACGTTGAGCCGGTAGTAGAGGTCCTCGCGCAGCTGGCCGGCCTCCATGGCCTCCCGCAGGTCGCGGTTGGTGGAGGCGATGATGCGCACGTCCACGGGCAGGTCCACGGTGTCGCCGACGCGGCGGACCTCCTTCTCCTGGATGGCGCGGTTGATCTTGACCTGGAGGTCGGGGTGGAGTTCGGTGATCTCGTCCAGGAACAGTGTGCCGCCGCTGGCCTCCATGAACAGGCCGCGCTTGTCCTTGGTGGCGCCGCTGAAGGCCCCCCTGACGTGGCCGAACAGCTCGCTCTCGATCAGCTCCTTGGGCATGGCGCCGCAGTTGATGGCCACGAAGCGGCGGGAGGCCCGGGCGCTGGCGTGGTGGATGGCGCGGGCGAACAGCTCCTTGCCGGTGCCGCTCTCGCCGCTCAGCAGGACGGTGGTGTCGGACTCGGCGGCCTTGCGGGCCAGGGCGAAGGCCTGCCGCATCGGCTCGCTCTCGCCGACGATGTTGGCGAAGCCGTAACGCTGCTCGACCTGCTCTTTGAGGATCTGCGCCTCTTCGCGCAGCTGCTTGCGTTCGAGTGCCTTCTCGAGGGCTATCTTCAGCTCGTCGGGCTCGAACGGCTTGGTCAGGTAGTTGTAGGCGCCGGCCTTGACGGCCTCGACGGCCTGCTGGACCGTGGCGTAGGCCGTCATCAGGATCACCT
This sequence comes from Planctomycetes bacterium SM23_32, assembly GCA_001303885.1. Lineage (GTDB taxonomy): Bacteria > Planctomycetota > Brocadiia > SM23-32 > SM23-32 > SM23-32. The sequence continues at coordinate 1,614 of LJUE01000027.1, forward strand.
CCGCCTCGGGCGCCTCCTGCTTGACCGTGTGGAGCACCTCCATGCCGTCCATGTCGGGCATGCGGATGTCGGTGATCACCACGTCGGCGGGATCGCGTCGGAAGGCGTGCACGCCCGAACGGCCGGAGCTGAACGTGCGGACCTCGTAGTCGTCCCTCAGCATGGTGGAGAGCATCTTGAGCATGCTCTCCTTGTCGTCCACGATCAGGACTTTGGGCTTGTCGGCCATGGGTTCTGCGCGCGCTGCCGGCGTCTGTTGCAGGTCAGGGGATGCCTGCCGGCCGGCCCGGCAGGTCCGTCTTGCATCCTCATTCCGCGCGGCCCTATAATCGGGAGTTCACCGGGGCTGCGCCGCCGAGCGGGACCATCCGTCGAACGCGCCTCATTTTATGAGAAGGGCGTGACTGCGCAAGAGGAAAAGCCCCTGCCGGACCTCGCCCGGGTCAGGCCCCATGCCCTGGCCGAGCGCCGTCGTGGCGTGCTCCGGTCGCACGGGCGGCCCATTCGACTCGCGGAGGAGCAGGGCACTTGAGGGCCGTCGTGCAGAGGGTGGCCGAGGCCGCCGTCACGGTCGGCGGGCGGGAGGTGGGCCGCATCGGGCCGGGGCTGGCCGTGCTGCTGGCGGTGACCGACCAGGACGGCGACGCGGAGGCGGACTACGTGGCGCGCAAGGTGGCCGGATTGCGCGTCTTCCAGGACGAAGAGGGCAGGATGAACCGTTCCGCCGTCGAATGCGGCGGCGAGGCGCTGCTGATCTCGCAGTTCACGCTCTACGGCGACTGCCGCAAGGGGCGGCGCCCGTCCTTCACGCGCGCCGCCGGCCCCGAGCACGCCGAGCAGCTCTACGAGCTGGTGGCGCAGAAGCTCCGCGAGCACGGGCTGAGGGTGGCGACGGGCAGCTTCGGCGCCCGGATGCAGGTGAGCCTGGTCAACGACGGGCCGGTGACGCTGCTGCTGGACAGCGAGCGCGCCTTCTGAGGCGCCCGACGGGAACGCCCGGCAGACGCCGGGAGGACAGGAGACGGCCCGTGAAGCTGGCGACGACAATGGCGCTCTGCGTGCTGGCGGCGGCGGCGTGCGGATGCACGTGGACGCGCCGGGAGGAGCCCCGCACGCCGGCTCCCCCCGTGGTTCCCGAGCCGACGGCGCCGACCGTGGTGGCGAAGCCGCGCCAGCGGCCGCAGCTCCTCCAGGCCGAGGAACTCGCGTCGGTGCCGTTCTACGACGTGAGCCGGACGCTGATGCGGCCGCCCCGCGTGGCGGGCAAGCTGGACGTGCCGTTGAAGCGGCGCTGGACTTACATCATCCTCCACCACAGCGACACCCAGCAGGGGAGCGAGGCTGCCTTTGACGACTACCATCGGAAGCACAACGGCTGGCGCGGCGTCGGCTACGACTTCGTCATCGGCAACGGGCGCGGCTCCGAGGACGGCCTGGTGGAGGTGACCTTCCGCTGGGAGCAGCAGATAGACGGCGCCCACGCCGGCATCGCGGAGTACAACGAGCACGGCATCGGCATCTGCCTGGTGGGCGACTTCGAGGAGGGCTATCCGACGGCCCGGCAGATGGAGGCGCTGGTGGGGCTGGTCAATTACCTTCAGGAGCGTTGCGACATCCCTACCTCGCACATCCTGGGCCACAAGCACGTGCGACCGGGCGGCACGCGCTGCCCGGGGAAGAACTTCCCGTGGTATGAGTTCTTCTCCCTGCTGAACCACTGAGAATAGGCAGCTGCCCCTATTCTTCGAGGGCGAGCAGGGCGCAGCGGAACTCCTCGGCGCTTTCGAACCGCGCGGCGGGGTGCTTCTCAGTGGCCCGGCGGATCACCTGACACAGGTAGTCTGGCAGCGGGTAGGGCTCGCCGGCCCGCAGAAGCGGATCGTGCAGGTGCCTGTACATCAGCGAGACCAGGCTCTCCCCCTCGTAGGGCAGCCGGGCGGTGAGGGCGAAGTAGAGGACCAGGCCCGTCGCATAGAGGTCGGTGCGGGCGCTCACCGCTTCGCCCCGCCACTGCTCGGGCGCCATGAAGTGCGGCGAGCCGACCACCCTGTCCGTGCCGGCCAGCGTGGTGGTCTCTTCCAGCAGTCGCGATAGGCCGAAGTCGGTCAGCCGGGCGCGGCCCTCCTGGTCCACCAATATGTTCCCCGGCTTAATGTCGCGGTGCACGATGCCGCCCTGGTGCACACGGGCCAGCGCCGCCAGCGTCTCGGCGCACAGTCGGACGGCCTGGAGCGGGGGAAGCGGCCCTTCGGCGCGGACCTGTTCGGCCAGCGACGTGCCGCGCACCAGCTCCATCTCGATGAAGGAGAGCCCCTCGGCGACGCCGAGGTCGAAGACGCGCACGAGGTTTTCGTGAACGATGGACGATGCCGTGCGGGCCTCGCGGCGGAGCCTCTCGAACGCCTCGGCGGCGGACTCGAGCGGCCGGAAGTCCAGCACTTTGAGGGCGACGGTGCGCCCGGCGTGCAGGTTGCGGGCCTCATAGACCCGCCCCGCCCCGCCGCGTCCGAGCAGTCGGCCCAGCTCGAAGTGGCCGAGCCGTCGGGGGTGGGCCGTCTCGTAGACGGGCTCGCCTTCGGCCGCACGGCGAGCAGGCGCCCCGGCGGCGAGGAACAGCAGCCGGCGGCCGGCCTCCATGGGTTGTCCGCACAGGGGGCAGTCGGAGGCGGCCTCGGCTTGGGCGGGCGAGACGCGGAAGCGGGCACGGCACTCCGGGCAGTCCAGCGGCAGCAGGGGGCGATGAGCTGGTCGGTCGTCCCGGCGGCGACGGCCCGCAGGTGCTCGGCCAGTTCGGCGGGGCCCAGGCCGCCCTCCTCCAGCAGGCGCAACGCGAACATGATGGCGTCGGCGGAAAGCTGCACCATGGCCGACCCGGATTGAGGTAACCGGAATCCCTTCGCCGGCTACGCGAGCCCCAGCAGGCGCTCGAAGTCCGCCTCGGACAACTCCTTCACGCCGAGCGAGCGGGCCTTCTTCAGCTTGCTGCCCGGCTCGTCGCCCACGACGACGTAGTCGGTGTTGCCGCTGACGCTGCCCGTCACGCGCCCGCCATNCGCCTCGTCGCGGCTGTAGCCCGGGAGCGCGCCGGTCAGCACGAACGTCTTGCCCGCCACATCGGGGTTCTCCTCGGCAGCGAGCTGCGATTCGGCCTTCACGCCGGCGTCCTCCAGCTTCTTGAACACCTCCTTGGTCGCGTCGCGGGCGAAGAACTCGACGACGGCTTCGGCCACGACCGGGCCGATCTCATCTATCTCCTGAAGCCGCTCGGCGTCGGCCTCCTGCAGTCGGGCCAGAGAGCTGAATCGCCCTGCCAGGACGTCGGCCAGGTGCGAGCCGACGTTGGGAATGCCCAGCCCGTAGAGCAGGCGGGACAGGCCCCGCTCCTTGCTGGCCTCGATGCCGTCCATCAGGTTTTGCGCGGACTTCTCGGCCATCCGTTCCAGCCCGGCCACCTGCTCCTTGCTCAGCGAGTAGAGGTCGCCGACGTCCTCGACCAGTCCTGTCTCCACCAGTTGGGAGACCAGCTTCTCCCCGAGGCCCTCGATGTCCATGGCGCCCCGGGAGGCGAAGTGCGTCACGCGCTCGACGCGCTGGGCGGGGCAGCGTGGGTTAGTGCAGCGCACGTAGACGCCGTCGGGGTCCTGGCGCGCGGGGCTGCCGCAGGCAGGGCATTCGGTCGGCCGGGCGAACGGTCGCTCCTGGCCGGTGCGCATGTCGGTGACGACGCTGACGACCTGGGGGATGATCTCGCCGGCCTTCTCGACCAGGACGTGGTCGCCCTCGCGCACGTCCTTGCGCTCCAGCTCGTCGAAGTTATGCAGCGAGGCGCGGCTCACGGTGGTGCCGGAGAGCCGGACGGGTTCGAGGATGGCCACCGGCGTGAGCTGGCCCGTCTTGCCGACGTTGACCTCTATGCGCTCGACCCGGCTGACCTGCTGCTCGGCGGCGAACTTGTAGGCCATCAGCCATTTGGGCGCCTTGGAGGTGCGGCCCAGGCGGCGGCGCTGCTCGGCGCTGTCCACTTTCACCACCAGGCCGTCCACGGGGTAGTCCAACTCGCCGATGCGGCCCTCCCAGTACTCGCAGCGTTCGAGCACCTCGTCGGCGTCGGCGCACCTCTCGGCGTCGGGGTTGGTGGGGCAGCCGTGCCGGCGCAGCCAGCCCAGGCGCTCCCAGTGCGAGTCGGGCGTCTCCAGCCCTTGGTGGCTGCCCATTTCGTAGACGAACGCCCGGAGCCGACGCGAGGCCGTGATGCGGGAGTCGAGGAGCTTCAGCGAGCCGGCCGTGGCGTTGCGCGGGTTGGCGAAGCGCGGATCGCCGGCCTCCTCGCGCTCCCTGTTCACTTCGCCGAAGGCGTCGAACGACATGTATATCTCGCCCCGTATCTCCACAGTGGTCCGGGCCAGCGCTTCGTCGGAGCTGCCGTCCGGCAGGTGGAGCCTCAAGGGCACGTTGGCGACGGTCTTCACGTTGCGGGTGACGTCGTCCCCGCGCACGCCGTCGCCGCGCGTGACGGCGAGGTCCAGGGCGGCGTCGCGGTAGACGAGGTTGATGGCTACCCCGTCAATCTTGGGCTCGACCACGTAGGACCACTTGGCGCCTTCCCCGAGCAGACGGCCGATGCGAGCGTCGAACTCGCGCACTTCCTCCTCGTTGTAGGTGTTGTCTATGCTCAGCATGGGGGAAAGGTGCTCGGCGGCGCTGAAGTGGTCCAGTGGCTCGCCGCCGACCTTCTGGGTGGGGCTGTCGGGGGTGACCAGCTCGGGGTGCTCGCCTTCGAGCCGCTGGAGCTCCCCCATGAGGGCGTCGAACTCGCGGTCGGATATCTCCGGCTGGTTCTCGACGTAGTAGAGGTGGTTGTGGTGGCGGATCTTGCGGCGCAGCTCCCGGACGCGCTCTTCGACGCTCTGGCGTTTGCCCATCGCGGATGCCTCAGTCGGGCGGCGGTCGGATGGGGCGGCGGCAAGGGGGGGCCGGCGGCTCAGCTCTTCTCTTCGGCCACTTGCTCGAAGAAGCGGCGCAGGTCCTGCGTGCAGGGCTCGCACAGCGGGCCGAACCGCAGCCTCTCCCGCGTCAGCCGTTCCCAGTCGTCCGGCGCCACCTCAGCCCGTCGCAGGATGCAGACGTTCTTGCAGTAGAGGGCGTCCCCCTCGGCCGTCACGTCCTCGCGCCGCACGTCGGGGACGGCGAACATGAAACAGAGCTGCCTCATCACCTCGGTCTTGAGGTAGCTGTAGGGCATGCCCCAGATGTGCTCGATGCGGTAGGTGCTGATGACGGCCGCCGTGAGCCGCTCCGACCTGCCCACCAGGTAGCCCACCTGCGAGCCGTCGCGCCCCTCCTCGGGGTCGTACATGTCCTCTTCCATGATGAACAGGTCGTAGTGGTCGCCCAGGACGTCCTTGCGGCGCCAGGGCTCGGTGGCCAGCGACTTCAGGATCTGCTCGGCGTTCACCTGGAGCCTGTCCTCGTCCAGGGCGTCGTAGACGTACCAGTCCACGCTGTGATAGGGGACCAGCTCGTTGTCGTCGCCGCGCCAGTGGCGGTCGCGGTAGCGGCCGTAGTCGCTGATGGGCAGGGGGGCGCGGCACTTGCCGATGGTGAGGACCTCCTTGATCGCGTCCACGATGGCCGCCTTCTCCGGCCAGAAGCCCTTGTTGTTCAGCAGGTTCAGTGGCTTGTACTTGGCCGGCTTGGTCATCGGCGCTCCACCAGCTCGTCCAGGGGCTTGCGCGAGGTGGCCTTCGGCACCACGGCCGGGTAGCCGAGCGGGGTCAGGGCCACCGGCTCCAGCTCGTCGGGCAGGCCCAGGATCTCCCGCAGCCTGTCCGCCTTGAAGGCGCCTATCCAGCAGGTGCCGAGCCCCTCGGCCGTGGCGGCCAGGATCAGGTGGTCCATGGCGATCGTCACGTCCACGTCGGCGTAGTTCTTGCCGTCGCCTCGCTGCCAGGCCTCCGCGGGCCGGGCGCAGGCACAGATGATGATGGGCGCCTCTGCAAACCACGGCTGGGAATAGACTTCCAGCATCTGCTCGCGCAGCGCCGCGTCGCAGAGGACGTAGAACTTCATCGGCTGGCGGTTGGCGGCGGTCGGGGCCGCTCGCGCCGCTTCCAGCACGCGAGTCAGCTTCTGCTCCTCCACGGGGTCGGGGCGGTAGCCCCGCACGCTGCGACGCCCCTTGACGACCTGATAGAAGTCCATGGCAGTCCCCCTGCTCGTGGCTCGCGTCCATTATTCCGCAAGGCCCGAGCCTTTGCAAGTCGGGGACGAGCGACGCGAGGGGGCCCGGAAGGCTCAGCGGCGCTCTTTCAGCCACTGCTGGATGTGGGCGTCCTGCTGCTGCACGCGCTCGGCCATGTGGCGCTTGTGCGCGGCCAGCGCGGCGCGCAGACCGGGATCCCGGAGGGCGAGTATCTGGACGGCGGCCGTGGCGGCGTTGCGCGCACCCGAGCGCCCCAGCCCCATGCAGGCCACCGGCACGCCGGCCGGCATCTGGACCGTGGAGAGCAGGGAATCCAGGCCCCCCATGCGGTCGGTGGGCATGGGCACGCCGATCACCGGCAGCGTCGTGTGCGCGGCCAGCGCGCCGGCCAGGTGCGCGGCGCCGCCGGCGACCCCTATGATCACGTGCACGCCGCCGTCCTCTGCCTTGCGGGCGAACTCGGCGACGGCCTCCGGCGAGCGGTGCGCGCTGAGCACGCGCACCTCGAAGGCCACGCCGAACTGCTGGAGCACCTCGACCGCGCCTTCCACCACGGGCAGGTCGGACTCACTGCCCATCACCACCGCCACTCTGGGGGCCTCAGCCATCTGCGGATCCTCCGTGGCAAGCTCTCGGCCGTCGGTTGCCGGCCGTCAGTTGAGGGGTCCGGCCCCGGCGGAGACTGATCACTGAGCGCCGTCAGCTGACAGCCGCCGTTCAGTCCTCTTCCTTCGCCTTCTGCGCGCGGGCGATTATGTCCTGCTGGATGTGGGCAGGCACCGCCTCGTAGTGGGAGATCTCGAGCGTGAAGGTGCCCTCGCCGCCCGTCATGCTCTTCAGTTCGGTGCTGTAGCGGGTGACCTCGGCCATGGGAATCTCGGCCCGGATGACCTGCATCGTGCCCACCTGGTCCATGCCCAGGATGCGGCCCCGGTGGCCGGTCAGGTTGCCCGTCACGTCGCCCATGAACTCCGCTGGCATGGTCACCTCTATCCTGGCGATAGGCTCCAGCAGCACCGGCCTGGCCTGCTCGAAAGCCACCTGGAAGGCGCGCCGGGCCGCTATCTTGAATGCGGCCTCGGACGAGTCCACGCTGTGGTGCGAACCATCGTAGACGGCGGCCTTCAGGTCAACGATGGGGTAGCCGGCCAGCAGGCCCCGGTCCATCGCCTCGCGGACGCCCTTCTCGACGGCGGGGATGAACTGGCGCGGGATGACGCCGCCGACCACCTCGTCGAGGAACTCGAAGCCGGCGCCCCGCTCGTTGGGCTCCAGGCGCAGGTAGACCTCGCCGTACTGGCCCCGCCCGCCCGTCTGCTTCTTGTGGCGGTACTGGCCGGTGGCCACCCGCGTCACCGTCTCGCGGTAGGGCGTGGAGGGCTCGTGAGTCTCCACGCCGATGTCGTAGCGGCGCTTCAGCTTGCTGAGCATCACGTCCAGGTGCAGGCTGCTCATGCCGGTGATGACAAGCTCCCCGCTCTGCTGGTCGCGATGGATCGAGAAGGTGGGGTCGCCCTCGGCCAGCGCCTGCAAGCCGGCGCTCACCTTCTGGTCGTCATCGCGGCTGTGCGTGGTCACCGCCAGCGACATCATGGGATCCGGGTAGTTCGTGGGGCGCAGCCCAAGGACCCGACCCGTCTCGCAGAAGACGTCGTCGGGCACCAGCTCCTCGATCTTGGTCACGCACAGGATGTCGCCCGGCGCCGCCTCGCCGACCTCTTCGCTCTCCTGGCCTTTGAGCAGGTAGACGTGGCCGAGCCTCTCGGACTTGCCCGTGCGGGCCAGCTGCACGCTGAGGTCCTCGCCCAGGCTGCCGCTGTAGACGCGGAAGAAGGCCACCTTGCCCAGGTGCACGTCGGTGGTTGCCTTGAACACGCGCGCGCAGAACGGCCCGGCCGGGTCGGCCTCGAGCGTCACCTCCCCGCCGTCCGCGTCCGTCGCCTTCCGGACGGCCCCGCCTGCCGGCGAAGGCGCGCAGTCGGCCAGGAACTGGAGCGTCTCCTTCACGCCGACGTTCGCCTTGGCGGCGCAGCAGAGCACGGGCACCAGCGTGCCCGACGCCACGGCCCTGCCGAGGGTGGCCATGACCTCGGCCTCGCCGATCTGCTCGCCTTCCAGGTAGCGCTCCATGAGAGCGTCGTCCGACTCGATGACGGACTCGAGGGCCGCCGTGCGGGCGGACTCGAAGTCGCCGGTCACGCCCTCGGGGGCCGCCTCGGCGGCCAGCAGGTTCACCACGCCTTTGCACTCGTGCCCGAGCCCGATCGGCAGGAAAGCGGGGCAGCACTGGGGGCCGAACTCGTTCCGGATCTCGCCCACCAGCTTCTCGAGCTGTATGTTCTCGCCGTCCAGGCGGGTGATCAGCAGCATGCGGGCGAGCCCTTCGTCGGCGGCCGCCTGCCACATGCGCCGCGTGTTGAGCTGGATGCCGTCGCGTGCGCTCAGGGCGATCAGGGCCGTCTCGACCACCGGCAGGGCGGCCACGGCGGCGCCCACGAAGTCCAGGTAGCCCGGCGTGTCAATCAGGTTGAAGACGCGCCCGTGGGCCTCGAAGTTGAACACGGCGCTCTGGATGGAGAACTTCCGCTCCCTCTCCTCGGGGTCGTAGTCGCTCAGTGACGTGCCGGCGTCCACGTCCCCGGCCCGCGTGGCGAACCCAACGGCATGGAGCAGGTGGTCAACGAAGGTGGTCTTGCCCACGCTGCCGTGGCCGACCACGGCGACGTTGCACAGGGCGGCGGGGGATCTCTTGGCCATCGGTTTCCTCCAGTAGTTGTCTCGCCGGCGGTTCTGCGCCCCGGCGCCCCGCTACGGGGCTGCCGAGAGCCGCGAAGCAAACGGCGCGGCCGCCTCCAGCGCCTCCGGCAGCCCGAATCGTCCTTCGTACAGGGCCTTGCCCACGATCACGGCGTCCGCGCCCAGCTCGCCGAGGGCCGCGATGTCCTCGAGCGTGGCCACTCCGCCGGAGGCGATGACGGGCGTCGCCACGGCCTCCAGCAGCGCGCCGACGCCCTCGAAGTTGGGCCGGCTCAGCATGCCGTCCCGGCGGACGTCGGTGTAGAGGAACGCGGCCGGCCGGCCGTCGGCCAGACGCCGGGCCAGCTCCACGGGCCCCTGCTCGACCACCTCGCGCCAGCCCTCCACGGCGACCCTGCCCTCTCGGGCGTCCAGGGCGATGACGACGCGTCCCGGCAGATCCCCGCAGACCTCGACGGCCCAGTCCGGATCGCGCACAGCACGGGTGCCGACCACCGCCCGAGCGGCGCCGGCCCGCAGCACTTGCCGGACGGCCTCGCTGCTGCGCAGCCCGCCGGCCACCTGGACGGGCAGGTCGGTGCGCTCCAGCACGTCGGCGACCGGGCGGCCCACCTCCCACCCGGGGCCGGCCCTGCCCAGAGCGCCGTCCAGGTCCACCACGTGGAGCGCCTCGGCGCCGAGACGCTGCCAGTGCAGGGCCGCCTCGACCGGGCTGTCGTAGTAGACCTTCTCGCGTTCGGGATCGCCCTGGAGCAGGCGCACGCACCTGCCGCCGGCGATGTCCACCGCTGGGTATACGAGCATGCTGGCGGTCCCCGTGCTGCGAGCGAGCGCTGGCGTACGGCACCTGCCCCGCTGGCGACCGGACGGGATGTTTGCACGCCTGCGGCGTGCCGACGGTCACGAGGGTGCCGCCGCCGGGCCTGTGCGAACGGCCGTCCGCCAGCCGACGGGCAGCTCGGCCCGTCCCCGCTGTGGGGCCGTCAGCCCAGAGGCCGTCATTATAGGCACGTGCGGGCGGACTGTCAACGTCGGGCGCCGCCTCGCGCCCGCCTAAGAGGCGGCCCGCAGAAGGGGCTCAACCTGCTCCGCCGAATATCGCACGGCCCGGTATATGCCGAAGGTCTCCGGCTCGGCGAAGGGGGAGCGAAACTCCCAGACGAGCCGGCCCTCCCGCGTCACTTCAAGCAGTCGGCCCGGGCCGCCCTCGCAGATCAGCACGTTGCCGCTGGGCAGCCGGTCCGCGCCGGAGATGTAGGGGCTGTAGAGGTCCCCCCGGGCCTCGCCGTGCCATTCCCACGCGATGCTGCCTGCGAGCGGGTCCAGCTCGACCACGCGCGACCAGCCCCGGCGGGTGCCGTTGTCGAAGATCAGGATGTGGCCGTCCGGCAGCATGGTGGGCTTGTGCTGGCCGTCCAGCTCTCCCGGCCCCCACGCCCAGACGATGCGGCCCGTGCTGCGCTCGATGATCCCAATCGTATCCAGAGTCCGGTAGCTGAACAGGATGTTGCCGGCGGCGAAGCGGGGGTCGGACCGCCCGGCCCGGTTGGGCGGCATCACCTCGCAGTTGTTGTTGTGAGCCCAGTCGAAGGCGTAATGCTGCGCGCGGCTGCGCACCGGGGCCTCCTCCTGCGAGTCTGTGAAGACGCCGTCGAGGTTGACGAGGCCCAGCTCGCCACGCGCGCGCCCGAGCCAGTCCGGCGGGATCGGCCTGCCCAGCAGCTCCTGGAGTTCGTCCACGTGCTCCTCGCCTCGCCACTCCCACAGCAGCCTTCCGTCGGCCTCCACTTCGACGATGTAGGGGCAGCGGCGCAGGCCCGGTCCGAGCCGCGGCACCATCTTGTCGGCGATGCAGTGGACCACGAGACGGCCGCCGTCCATGACGTGGAAATCATGGTCCGCACGGCAGTGGTAGTGCCGGAGCACGGTGCCATCGGGGGCCAGGCGGCGCAGGCCGGCCCCCTCGATGTGCGAGCGGTCGCGCGTAGAGTAAAGCAACGTGCCGTCCGGCAACAGCTCGGGCAGCTGGGCGGACGTCGGCGGACGCCACTCGTGGACGACGCCGCCCTCCATGTCCACCAGCAGGATGCGGGCGCGTCCGCCGGGCGGCGGTGGGTCGCAGGTGTGACAGAACAACGTGTAGCCCGCTGAGCAGAGCTCCGGCTCGTGGACGGTGACGGGGGGCGACGACGCGGCTTCGGCCATTGGCCTTTCTCGGGCGGGGGCGGCGGCATGTTAGCGGGCCGGGGAGGCGGTGTCAAAACCCATCGGGGCGCCGGTCGGCGGGCGCACTTGACACCCCGCGGGGCATGTGGAAGAATGGACCTCTCTCCGAGGATTCGCCTGCCGGTCTCAATGCCGAGTCGGTTTCTGCAACTCGTGCGGGGAACTGCCGATGAGCGAAGGACTTCTGGAGATACGCTGGCACGGCCGCGGCGGCCAGGGCGCCAAGACGGCGGCCGCCATGGTGGCTGAAGTGGCCATGGAGGCGGGCAAGTATGCCCAGGCCGCCCCCGAGTACGGCGCCGAGCGCGAGGGGGCGCCCATCAAGGCCTACACGCGCATCGCGCAGGACCTGATCCGCGTCCACGACGCCATCTACTACCCCGACATCGTCGTGGTGCTCGACGACACGCTGCTGGACACCCAGCAGGTGGACAGCGGGCTGAGCGAGGACGGCATCCTGCTGGTCAACACGCGCAAGAGCCCGGCCGAGGTGCGGGAGCTGCTCGGCCTGGAGGGGCGCAGGGTCTACACGATAGACGCTACCAGCATCGCGCTGGACGAGATCGGGCGCCCCATCCCGAACACGGTGATGATCGGCGCGCTGCTGGCCGTCACGGGCGTGGTGGACCTGGAGCACATCGAGAAGAGCATAGACAAGAAGCTCGGCGGCAAGCTCAGCGAGGGCATGCTGAAGGGCAACAAGCGGGCCGTCGAGCGGGCCGCCGAGGAGGTGAGAGGCGAGGATGGCTGAACTGCTGAAGAAGGACCAGATGAAGCCCGGCGCCGTGGCCGAGGGCGGCACGATGGCCGGCCTCTACACCGGCTCGTGGCGCACCTATTGCCCGGTGACCGACTTCGAGAAGTGCACCCACTGCATGCTGTGCTGGATCGTCTGCCCCGACAGCGCGGTCCGCGTCGAAGGCGGCAAGAAGCTGGGCACCGACTACCAGTACTGCAAGGGCTGCGGCATCTGTGCCGTGGAGTGCCCCGCGGACGCCATCGAGATGAAGCTGGAGAGCGACCTGTCCGAGCAGCGGAAGGAGGGAGAGCAGCCGTGAGCGAGAGAATGGCACTGACCGGCAACGACTCGGCAGCCTACGCCCTCAAGCAGATCAACCCGGACGTGGTCGCCGCCTATCCGATCACCCCGCAGACGGAGCTGATGCACAAGTTCGCCGCCTATGTGGCCGACGGCGACGTGAAGACCGAGTTCGTCACCGTCGAGAGCGAGCACAGCGCCATGAGCGCCGTGGTGGGTGCGTCGCTGGCCGGCGCGCGGACCTGCACCGCCACCAGCGCCAACGGGCTGGCCCTGATGTGGGAGATCCTCTACATCGCCGCCAGTTGCCGCTGCCCCATCGTGATGCCCGTCATCAACCGCGCCCTCAGCGGGCCCATCAACATCCACTGCGACCACAGCGACACGATGGGCGCCCGCGACGCCGGATGGATCCAGCTCTACAGCGAGAACTGCCAGGAGGCCTACGACAACACCATCCAGGCCGTGCGCATCGCCGAGCATCCCGACGTGCGCCTGCCCGTGATGGTCTGCCTGGACGGCTTCATCCTGAGCCACACGCTCGAATCGCTCGAGACCAGCGACGACCAGACCGTGCAGAACTTCATCGGCGAGTTCGAGCGGCCGGACAACCTGCTGAACGTGGACCACGCCGAGACCTTCGGCGCCTTCGCCCTCCAGAACTACTACTTCGAGTTCAAGAAGCAGCAGGCGGACGCCATGGTCAACGCCGTGGCGGTGGTCCAGGGCATCGGGTCGGAATACGGCACGCTCACCGGCCGCCCCTACGACCTGCTGGAGCCCTACCGCTGCGACGACGCCGACGTGGTGCTGGTGGGGCTCGGCTCGACGATGGGCACGGCCAAGCAGGCGGCCGACGACCTGCGCGAAGAGGAGGGGCTGAAGTGCGGCGTGCTGAAGGTGCGCTGCTTCCGCCCCTTCCCCGGCGAGCAGCTCTGCCAGGCCCTCAAGGACGTGCCCATGGTGGGCGTGATGGACAGGGCCATATCCTTCGGGCTGGGCGGGCCGCTGTTCCACGAGGTCCGTTCGGCGCGCTACGACGCCGCCGGCCCGATGATGAACTTCATCTACGGCCTCGGCGGCCGTGACCTGAGCCTGGACGACGCCGGGGAGGTGTTCCGGACGCTCGCCCGGGCCGGGGAGTCGGGCCGCGCCGAGCCGACCGTCAGCTACGTCGGCGTGCGCGAGTGAGGCCGCAGGAACCGTTGATGCGAGGCATCCACCAAGCGAGGTGATAGATGGCGACGACGAACCTCAAGAAGCTCTCCGACATGCCCGAGCTGCTCAGCGGCGGGCACGCGGCCTGCCCCGGCTGCGCGGGGCCCGTGGCCATCCGCCAGATACTGCTGGCGGCCCAGCAGGACGACGTCTACGTGGTGGCGGGCATCGCCACCGGCTGCATGGAGGTGAGCACCACCGTCTACCCGAACTCCGCGTGGCGCGTGCCGCTGGTGCACAACGCCTTCGAGAACGTGGCCGCCACGATCAGCGGCGCCGAGGCCGCCTACCGCTCCCTGAAGAAGCAGGGCAAGTATGACAAGAAGGTGGCCTTCCTCGCCATCGGCGGCGACGGCGGCACCTATGACATCGGCCTCCAGTCCCTGTCCGGCGCGCTGGAGCGGGGCCACGACTTCACCTACATCTGCTACGACAACGAAGCCTACATGAACACCGGCATCCAGCGCTCCGGCGCGACGCCGAAGGGGGCCTTCACCACCACCGCGCCGGCTGGCAAGGTGGAGCCGGGCAAGCGCCAGGTCAAGAAGGACCTGACGGCCATCGTGGCGGCCCACGAGGTCCCCTACGCGGCCCAGGCATCGCCCCACCGCCCGCGCGACCTGATGAAGAAGGTCCAGAAGGCGGTCGGCATCCAGGGGCCGTGCTTCCTGAACGTCCTCAGCCCCTGCCCGCGCGGCTGGCGCTATCCCCCCGACCAGAGCATGCAGATGTGCAAGCTGGCCACCGACACCTGCGTGTGGGCGCTCTACGAGATCGAGGACGGCAAACTCACCGTCAACTACAAGCCCAAACAGAAGCAGCCCGTGCGCGACTGGCTGAAGAGCCAGGGGCGGTTCCGCCACCTGTTCGCACCCCAGAACGAATACCTCATCGAGGAGATCCAGCAGGACGTGGACCGCCGATGGCAGCGGCTGCTGGCCCTGGAAGCCATGGACAAGGGGCAGTAGACCTCCGGGTGGCCATCCGCACGCGCCTGTCGAGCCGCTGCGTCGGGGCCGCCTGCGGGGCGGGCGAAGTCTGTTGCTCAACTCGGCATGATTCGCTAACATACCGCCGTCAGGGTGTGGAACGGGACAGAGGCCGACTCAGCAGGGAGTGCGGACCCAGTGAGCAGGTCCACGAAGACCAGCGGCCGTCAGGCATCCCGGGCGTCGCCGGACCTCTGGGACGTGGACCCCGAAGTGGCCGAGGCGATCGAGGCGGAGAGCCGCCGCCAGCAGGAGCATCTGGACCTTATCGCCTCGGAGAACCACTGCAGCGGCGTCGTGATGGAAGTGACCGGTTCGGTGCTGACCGACAAGTACGCCGAGGGCTACCCGGGCGCGCGCTACTACGGCGGCTGCGAGTGCGTGGACGCCGTGGAGAAGATGGCCGTCGAGCGGGCGAAGCGGCTCTTCGGTGCCGAGCATGCCAACGTGCAGCCCCACGCCGGCTCGCAGGCCAACATGGGCGTCTACATGGCCATGCTCTCGCCGGGGGCTTCGATCCTGGGCATGGCCCTGGCCCACGGCGGACACCTGACCCACGGGCACAGCCGCAACTTCAGCGGCCAGCTCTACGAGGTGGTCAGCTACGGGGTGACCGCCTCGGACGGCCTGCTTGACTACGAGGAAGTGCGCCGGCTCGCCGTGCAGCACAACCCCGCCCTCATCATCGCCGGCGCCAGCGCCTACAGCCGCACCATAGACTTCGAGGCCTTCCGCGACATCGCCGACGAGGTGGGCGCCTACCTGCTGGCCGACATTGCCCACATCGCGGGGCTCGTGGCGGCCGGCGTGCACCCCAGCCCGGTGCCCCACGCCGACTTCGTCACCTCCACCACGCACAAGACGCTGCGCGGCCCGCGCGGCGCCTTCATCCTCTGCCGCGAGGAGTATGCGCCCCGCATTGACGCCGCCGTGATGCCCGGCATCCAGGGCGGGCCCTTCATGCACGCCATCGCCGCCAAGGCCGTGGCCTTCAAGCTGGCCATGGAGCCCGAGTTCCGCCTCTACCAGGAGCAGGTCGTGGCCAACGCGCGCGCCATGGCCGAGGAGTTCATCCGGCGCGGCCTGCCCGTCGTGAGCGGCGGCACCGACACGCACATGTTCCTGATCGACCTGACCTCAAACGGCCTCAGCGGCGAAGACGCCCTCCAGCTGCTGGCCCGGGCGAACATCACGGTCAACAAGAACGCCATCCCCAACGACCCCCGCAAGCCCTCCGAGGCCAGCGGCATACGCATCGGGACGCCCGCCGTGACCACGCGCGGCATGGCCGAGGACGAGATGCGCACCATCGCCGGCTGGGTGGTGGACGTCATCTGCGCGGACGACCCCGAGGCGATGGCCGAAGCCCTCAGGCCGCGCGTGATGGAGCTGTGTGCCGCGTTCCCGGTCCGGCACTGAGCGCCGCCCGCCGCCCTCGCCCCCTTCTGTCGGACGGTCTGCCATGACGGACCTCGATCGGCTGCTGGCGTGGTTCGAGTCCGGGCGACTGGTCCGCCCCTCGGCCGATGAGCTGAACTTCTGCGACCTGGTGCGCGCCCTGTCTGCGCTGACGG
>LJUE01000229.1 GCA_001303885.1 Planctomycetes bacterium SM23_32
CTGGCTCGACCTCGACGGTGGCGCCGGCCGGGTGGAACGTTACCCTCGCCATTCGGTGCTCATCCCACTAACGCAGGCCACTCGCTGTTCAGGAACCGGCCCAGTCCGCTGGCCTCTTTGGGGCCGACGATCACCTCGGTGCCGAGCTCCTCGGAGAGCTCGCCACTGATGACGGCCACCAGCCCCGGGATGATGGGCCTGCGGTAGTTCTCCCCCAGCTCGTTGAAGACGCCCGATTTCTCGACGGCGGCCTTGATCTGCTCCGGTCCGAACTCGTCCGCCGCCCAGGCCGTCAGCACGCTGGTGCCCTTGGTGTCCACGGTCAGTATCCGGGCGGGCACGCGGGAGGCCTCCACCTCGCCGAGCACGCTGTAATAGGTGAGCGAGAAGTTCGTGGTGACGATGAGCGGCGAGGTCTCGGTGGGGTTGTTGACCTCGTGCACTTTGGCCTCGACCTGCACCGGCACCTGCGGGTCGATGTAGATGCTCTGGCGGCTCACCAGCACGGGCAGCACGTAGGCGGGGTCATCCAGGTCCATGACCACTATGCCGGCGTACTTGAGCACGTACTGGCTGGCCTCCAGGGCGAGCTGGACCGGCTCCTGCGACGAGGCGTACACCAACACGGGGTAGCCGAGCGGACGATGCGTGCGCTTCAGGGCGGCGCGGCGCGACATGGTGAGGAACTGGAGCGTATCGTGCGGGCTGAGCTGCCCCGGGTAGAGCACCATCTCCTCCACGCCGGCCTCCCTGGCCTTCTGCGTGTCGGCGTCGCACTTCTCCAGGTCGCCTTCCACGACGATGGGCAGCCTGGGCTTGGCGTCGGCGGCCAGCCGGATCAGCTCGTCGGAGGGTCCGCCACGCTCCCACAGCAGCGGGCGCTGCTCGGCCATCGCCTCCGCCGCTGGCGCGAGCAGATCGGCCGCGTCGGCCACCAGCACGAGCGGCAGGCTCAGCTCGGCGTGGAGCTGCCGGGCGGCTGCCTTCAGCTTCTCGCCGTCCCCGGAGGCGCAGCGCAGGGCCACCGTGTCCACATCCATGATCTGGCCCATGCGCTCGAACGACAGGGCCTTGATGCGTTCGGCCCTGGCGGCCAGGTCGTCGGTATCGTTCACCAGCACGGCGATGCCGCACTGGTGGTGGAAGCGCTCGTCGTGGCGGAACATGACGGTTTCCTGGCCGATCTTCAGGGCCCCCTCGCCCGAGCCGACCGTGACCAGCTTCTGGGGCGGAGCGCTGGCCGCCCCCATCTGCTGCTGTGACTCGGCGCTGACGTGGGGGCACTCGTCGAGGGGCGCCTGCTTGGCGGCCACCTTCATGGCGAAGGCCAGGCAGGTCGGCACCCCGCAGTCGCCGCAGTTGGTCTGGGGCAGAAGCTTGTAGATGTCCAGCCCGGTCAGAGCCATGAAGTCGTTCCTCCTGGGATGAGACCTGGGGCGCAGAATCCGCAGTTCCGACGCAGAGCGGGCGCCGGCAGCGGCGCGGGACCCGATACCATACGCGCTGGGCGCTCCGAACGCCAGTGACGCCCGCGCCGCCGGCATGGCCCGCCGGCCGCTCAGTCGCGCCGCGAGCCGGGCACGCCGAGCAGGGACTCCATCGTCAGGGCGGGATGCTGGACCTCGGTGAGGAATGCCATCAGGGCCTTACCGTCCTGGGCGATGGTCTCGTCGGCTATCTTGTCCACGAAGTCGGCCATGCCCAGGTCATCGGCCCGGGCCTTGAACTCCTCGCGCATGTCGTCCTTGAGGTCCTTGGGCAGCCAGACGATCCTCGCGAAGCCGCCTTCGTAGCTGATGAACTTGTGGCTGAGCATGTAGCGCCGGCCGATGCCGAGAAAGCCCGGCGTCTGCACGCCGCCCCCGACCTGGCCGGCCAGCGTGCTGAACGACATGCCGATCGGCGTCATGCCGCCGTACTCGCGGCTGACCACCAGCACCCCGTTGGCCTCCGGCACGATGCAGATGATGCACTCGAAGCAGCCGCAGGAGGTCATGGGATGGTTCATCAGCGAGTATTGGCAGTAGTGCTCCACGGTGCGGTTGGAGTTGTTGTATACGAACTCGTTGACGCCCTCCCACTCGCCCATGCCGGCGTCCACGACTCTGCCCTTCTGGATGGGCTGGTTGCAGCCCTGGGGGCTGATCTGGAAGGCCGCCTTGCAGTCGAGCCAGTCGTAGGCGCCGCAGAGCCCCGGCCGCTCCGGGCTGACCACGCAGACGTGGTTGGGGGCGAACGTCTGGCAGAGCGTGCAGGAGTAGAAGACGTCCACCTCCTCGTCGGTCAGGCCGGCCAGCCGCGCGTCGCGGCCCTCGTAAGCGCCGCGGGCGGCCTCGAACAGCCTGTCCAGCTCCTCCTTGTCCGTGATGATGCGCACGGCCACCTTGTCGGCGATCTTGCCGTACTCGTCGTGCAGCTTGGCGTGGATGATGTTGCCGATGTGGTGGAGCCGGAAGCCCTGCTCGTAGGCGTTCTTGCTGACGCGCAGCCAGACCAGGTGGCGCTGGCCCATGTGCATGACGCCGGTGGCGTGGTTGATGTAGCGGTGGATCTGCCGCTCCAGGATGCCCTCGAAGTCCTCCTGCATCTCGCGCCCGGCCACCATCACCTCGACGCCCATGTCCACGGCCGCGCCGGCTTCGACGCCGTCTATGTCCTCGCCCACCATCTGGATGGTGCCGTCGGTGATGTCGTCCATGTCCACCATGCGCAGGTACTCGATGGAGCGGGCCCGCTTGCCGCCGAACTCCACCTGCATGTCCTCCCGGCGCACACGCTCGCCTTCGAACGCTGCGGCGAACGCCACGGGGATGTCCACCTCCTCGACCTTTACCTTCACGCCGCGCACTTCGATGCACGTGGGGACCAGCTCCTCGTAGTCCCTCTCGCGCACCAGGGCCTCGTAGGTGGTCACGCCGGTCGGCCGGACCTCGGGCGTGTCCTCGCTGTCGCTGATGACGGGGTAGCCCATCAGGATGGCGCCGGCGCCCGTCGCGTACCAGTCGTCCGGGATGGTGCCGAACGTGATGCCGAAGGCGAAGACCCGGTCGCGCTGGTACTGGAGGATCTCCTGGAACCTGCCGGGCTTCAGGCCGCCGAACGTCAGCGCGCTGCGCACCGCCCAGTTCAGCACGAAGATGGCATCGCGCGTGCGCGGGCCGGTCGGCACGATGTAGGTGTCCCAGCCGGTCTGGATGTCCTCTGCGTCGAGTTGCTCCTTCATGGTCTTCCCCTCGCGGTTGGCCACGGGGAAGATGAGGATGTTCCGCTTCTGGAGCTCGCGGATGATCTTGACCGCCGTCTCGTTGTCGGGGGCCGGCCCCAGAATGGCTGCGAAGCCCGGCATGCGCCCGTCCACGAGCTGAATGCCCACCTCGCGCATCGTCGTGTCCGTCAGGAACCCCGTGAAGCCGTCAGACCACTTGTAGCCGTCCAGATAGTCAATGGCGCACAGTATCTCCTGGGGCAATCGGCCAGCGTCTGCACCTTCCGTCCGGTGAGCGCCAGTATCATCGGCAGGGCAAAGAACGTCTCGGGGAACGCCAGCTCGGCGGACTCCCCGTGGTCGTCAACGGCCTTCTGCCAGGCCTCCTCGGCTTCGCTGACGAACTGGTGCGCCCCCCGGATCACGGCGCTGAAAACCTGTCGCGACATCAGATGCCTCCTACTGGCTGTCTATGCTCTCGGCGAAATGCCGGTACAGCTCGACGGCACGGCGCCTGCCCCGGCAGATGGGGCAGGCTTCCACAACGCCGGCCCGCTCGCCGAGCTGCGCCCGCAGGTGTTCCAGTTGCTTCTCCGTCACGAAGCCCCGTCCACACTCGGGGCAGCGTATCAGCCTGTGCGTCGTGTGGAAGGGGCGGACCTCCCGGGTCATGGCCTGGAGGTCGTCCACAATGCTGATGTGGCCCGTGGGGCAGACCTCCGCACAGGCGCCGCAGCCGATGCAGACCTCGGAGGGCTCCCCATAGGGCGTCTCCACGCGCCGCTGGGGGCCCCTGCCCACGAAGCCGATGGCCCCCACACCTACCAGGTTGCCGCAGACCGCCACGCAGAGCCCGCACTGGATGCACCTGCCCTCGCCGTCCTCCGGCACGCGAGGCCGCTCCAGGCCGAGCTCTCGGGCCATGTCCCGCAGCTCCTCGGACTCCGGGGCGCGGGCCAGCAGCAGCTCCAGGTTCAGCCGCCGGTAGCGGCGCACCTTCTCGCTGTCGGTCTGCACCTCGATGCCGTTGTCGCGCACCGGATAGGTGCAGGCGGCGGTCACCCAGTTCCAGCGCCCCTGGGTGATCTCGACCAGGCACAGGCGGCACGCCCCGTAAGGCGGCTGGGCCTGGTGGTAGCAGAGGGCCGGTATCCGTATGCCGTGGGCCAGGGCCACTTCCAGGAGCATGGCGTCCCGCTCGCAGCTCACGGGCCGGCCGTCTATGGTGAAGTTAACGGTCGTCATCAGGTCCTTGTCACGGCGCCGACAGGGCAGACCTCATAGCAGGCGCCGCACTTGATGCAGGCGTCCTTGTCAATGACGAACGGTTCGCCGACCTTGCCGGCGGCCCGGTCCTCGTCGGTCGCCTTCTCGGGCGGCTTGCCCCGCTTGCCGGAGATGCAGCTGACCGGGCAGCCCTTGGCGCAACGGCCGCAGCAGATGCACTTCTCGGCCTCTATGGCGTAGGTCACCAGGGCCTTGCAGACGCCGGCGGGGCAGCGCCTGTCGCGAATGTGGGCCTCATACTCGTCGCGGAAGTAGCGGATCGTCGAAAGCACGGGGTTGGGGGCAGACTTGCCGAGAGCGCACAGCGAGGTCTCTTTGACCACGTCGGCAATGTCCTCCAGCAGCTCGATGTCACCCTCCTTCGCCTGTCCGTTGCAGATCCTGTCTAGGATCTCGAACATGCGCTGGTTGCCTTCCCGGCAGGGGGTGCACTTGCCGCAGGACTCGAAGCGCAGGAAGTCCAGGAAGTAGCGCGCCACGTCCACCATGCAGCTGTCCTCGTCCATCACGATCATGCCGCCCGAGCCCATCATCGAGCCGACCTCGTCCAGCCGGTCGAAGTCCACCTCCAGGTCCAGCAGGTCGGCCGGGATGCAGCCTCCGCTCGGGCCGCCGGTCTGGACGGCCTTGAACTGCTTGTCTCCGCCGATGCCGCCGCCGATGTCGTAGATGATCTCGCGCAGCGTGATGCCCATCGGCACCTCGACCAGGCCCGTGTTCTTGACCTTGCCGACCAGGCTGAACACCTTCGTCCCCTTCGATCCCTCCGAACCGATGGAGGCGAACCACTCCGCGCCGCGCGCGATGATGACGGGCACGTTGGCCCAGGTCTCCACGTTGTTCAGC
>LJUE01000230.1 GCA_001303885.1 Planctomycetes bacterium SM23_32
CTGGCCGGCCAGGCGGCGACGCGGCCCTTCCTGGAAGACTCCCGCCCCGCCCTCGGCGTGCACGAGCCGTGGCACGCCGTCATGCTCGAGGTGGGCCGGGCGTTGCTGCTGGTGGCGTTCGTGCTGCCGGTCATCAAGATGATCAGGGGCGGGCGCCTGGAGACCGCTCTGACCACGGCCTGCCTGCTGTGCGTGCTCGGGGGCGTGGCCGGACTCATCATGCCCGACCCCTTCCTGCCGGACCGGGCCCGGCTGACCTTCCTTGTGGAGCGGGGTCTCGCCAACTTGCTCTACGGCCTGCTGGTGGGCTACCTGTTCAGCCGGTCGCCGGGCGAGGCCCGATAAGCCGGGCCGGCCCCTTCCCCCATCAGCCGTGCGAGGTCCCCTTGCGCGGCTTGCGGCCGCCCGGGCAGCGGACGCGGCGCCGCCGATCGGCCCGGAGAAGCGAAGTCGTTTGACAGGCCCGCAGGGGCGGCTTAACATATAGGGATGGCCTGTTTCGCCTCATTGCGGCAGAGCAGGCCGTCCGAGTTGGCACGCGGCGCAGGCCGCGTTCATGGGTACTCGGAACAGGCGTAATGAAACTGGCCATTACGGGAAAGGGTGGGGCCGGAAAGACCACCGTTGCCGTCTTCTTGGCGAAGTACCTGGCTGAGCAAGGGCAGCAGGTCGTACTGATAGACGCCGACCCCGACGCCAATACGGCACTGACACTCGGGCTCGACCCGTCCGAGCAGCCGGAGCCCATCTCCGAGCTGAAGGACCTGATTGCCGAACGCACGGGGGCCAAGGGCACGGGGGGCGAGTTCTACACCCTCAATCCCCGCGTGGACGACATCCCCGACCGCTACGCCGTCACGACGGACGGCATCCGGCTGCTGCGCATGGGCCGGCTGACCAAGGGCGGGGGCGGCTGCTTCTGCCCCGAGAACGCCTTCCTGAAGAACCTCCTGGCCCACCTCCTCTTCCAGGAGGACCAGCCCGTGATCCTGGACATGGAGGCGGGCGTCGAGCACCTGGGACGCGGCACTGCCCAGGGCGTGCAGAAGATGCTGGTCGTAGTCGAGCCGGGCCGTCGCAGCGTGCAGACGGCCCTGACCATCCGGCGCTACGCGGCCGACATCGGCATCCATGACATCGCCGTCGTGGTGAACAAGCTGCGCTCCAAGGAGGAGCTGCGCGCCATGGAGGCCCAGCTGGAAGGGCTGCCCGTGGTGGCGGTGTTCCCGTTCAGCGAGCAGATCGCGTCGGCGGACCTCGAGGGCGTCTGCCCCTACACCGGCAGCGAAGAGCAGAAGGCGCTGGTCCGCGAGCTGATCGAGCGGGTCACGGCGGTCACCGGGTAGACCACAGAGACGAGCAACGCGCCGCACGGAGGATAAGATGTCCGACCAGAGCGAGAGGAAGAGCATTGACAGCGCCTCCCAGGAGATGATCGAGCATGCCGCCGCTTGCGGCTTCGAGCTGGCCTGGGACCGTTACGAGGCTATCACTCCACAGTGCGACTTCGGCGTGCTCGGGCTCTGCTGCAAGAACTGCGTGCTGGGGCCCTGCCGCATAGACCCGTTCGGCGAAGGGGCGCAGTGCGGCGTCTGCGGCGCCACGGCGGACACCATAGCCGCCCGCAACCTGGCCCGGCACTGCGCTTCCGGCGCGGCCGCCCACTCCGACCACGGCCGGGACATTACGCACGCCCTCATGCTGACGGCACGGGGGAAAGCCGAAGGCTACCGGATCACCAACGAGACCAAGCTGCGGGCCATGGCCGATGAACTCGGCGTGGAGCACGAAGGCAAGGACCTCAAAGAGCTGGCGACCGAGGTAGCCGAGCTGGCCCTGGCCGACTTTGGGCGGCAGGAGGGCTACCTGCGCCTGGTCCACAGGGCGCCCGAGCCCCTGCAGAAGAAGTGGGCCAAGGCGGGCGTGACCCCCACGGGCATAGACGCCGACATCGTGCGCATCATGCACGCCACCCACATCGGCGTGGACAACGAGCCCCTGCACATCCTGAAGCAGGCCATCCGCACGGCTCTGTCCGACGGCTGGGGCGGCAGCATGTACGCCACCGACTTCAGCGACGTGCTGTTCGGCGGCCCCGAGCCGAAGGCTGCCGAGGAAGCCGGTGCCGACGGCATCCAGCTGTCCGGCATCTGCTGCACGGCCAACGAGATACTGATGCGCCACGGTATTCCCGTGGCGGGCAACTTCCTGCAACAGGAGCTGGCCCTGGCTACCGGCGCCGTGGACGCCATGGTGGTGGACGTGCAGTGCATCATGCCCGCCATTGTCAAGTTCGGCGAGCGATTCCCCACCCGGCTGATCTCCACGTCCAAGAAGGCCGCTTTCCCGGGTGTTGAGCACATGGAATTCGACGAGGAGCATGCCCTCGGGAACGCCAAGCGGCTGCTGCACGCCGCGGTTGACGCGTTCGGGAAGCGCGATCCGGCCCAGGCCAGGATCCCCGCTCAGACGGAGGACCTGGTGGCCGGCTACACGGTGGAGAGCATCTTCTCGACGCTGGGGGGCAGGTATCGCCCGCTGTTCCGGCCGCTGAACAAGGCCATCATGGACGGGCGCATCCGCGGCGTGGCAGGCGTGGTCGGCTGCAACAACGTGAAGATAACCCACGACTGGGGCCACGTGGCGATGGTGCGGGAGCTGATCCGCAACGACGTGCTCGTGGTGCAGACCGGCTGCTCGGCCATCGCCTGTGCCAAGGCCGGGCTGATGCGGCCGGAAGCGGCCCGGCTGGCGGGCAAGGGCCTGCAGGAGATCTGCGAGGCCGTCGGCTGCGCCCCCGTGCTGCACGTGGGTTCGTGCGTGGACAACAGCCGCATCCTGCTGGCCTGCGTGGAGATGGTGAAGGAGGGCGGCCTGGGCCAGGACATCTCCGATCTGCCCGTGGCCGGCGCCGCGCCCGAGTGGATGAGCGAGAAGGCCATATCCATCGCTACCTACGTGGCCGCCAGCGGCATCTTCACCGTGCTCTCCGAACCGTTCCCCGTCATGGGCAGCAAGGTCGTGCGGGACTACCTGACGGAAGGCATGGAAGAGGACTTCGGGGGCATGCTGGCCTTCGAGAAGGACCCCCTGAAGGCCGCCGCGCTGATGGTGGCTCACATCAACAAGAAGCGGGCCGCCCTCGGGCTGGAAGAGATGATCTACGAGACGCAGGCAGCCCCGGCCGGCGCAGAGGCGGTCGCGGCCCGGTAACGCAGGCGCGGCCGCCCGGGCGCACAGCTTCCTAACAGAGACAGGAATGCGACAGAATGGCGCAGAAGACCCGCAGCACGGCGGTGGTGGTGGACCTGAGGCGCTGCATGGCGTGCCGCAGCTGCCAGCTGGCGTGCGCGAAGGCCCACGCCGGCTTCGACGACATCGTCGAGGCGCTGCTCTCGGGGGCCGACCTGGTGCCGCGGGTGCACCTGGTGAGCGCCGAAGGCATGACCGTGCCCGTGCAGTGCCAGCACTGCGAGGACGCGCCGTGCGTGGCCGTCTGCCCGTCCGGCGCGCTCTACCGCGATGAGCAGACCGGCGCCGTGCGGGCCGCCCCCGAGAGGTGCATCGGCTGCAAGGCGTGCGTCATCGTCTGCCCGTTCGGCGCCGCTCACTACGACAGCCGCTCGCGCCGCGTCATCCGGTGCGACCTGTGCGCGGACATCATCGAGGCCGGCGAAGTGCCCCGATGCGTTGCCGCATGTCCCACCCATGCCCGCCGCGTGGTGGACATCGAGGGCCTGACCCAGAAGAGGCGCGACGACGCCGCCCGCCGGACCATCCACGTCTACCAGGCCCAACGCGGCGGCGAAGAGGACTGACAGATGCCCGTCGTCGAAGCAGAGCTGGCCGTTGACAAGGCCAGGCAGATCGTGGACAGCTACGGCGCCGAGCGCAGCAGCCTGATCCACGTGCTCCAGGACGTGCAGTCGGAGTTCGACTACCTGCCGCGCGAGTCGCTGACGGCGGTGGCCGAGCAGCTCGGGGTGCCGCTGGCCGAGGTGCTCCGCGTGGCCACCTTCTACGCGGCCTTCAGCCTGGAGCCGCGCGGCGAGCACATCGTCACCGTCTGCGTGGGCACGGCATGCCACGTGCGCGGGGCGCGCGGCGTGCTGGAGCGGCTCCAGAACGTGCTGAGCGTGCCTGCCGGCGGGACGACCGAAGACGGCAAGTTCACGCTCGAGACGGTCAACTGCCTGGGGGCCTGCGCGCTGGGGCCCCTGATCGCCGTTGACGGGAAGTATTACGGCAAGATGACGGCCGCCCGCGTCGAAGAGGTGCTGGAGGAATACGGTGTCGCTCGCAACCGAGCAGCGGATTGAATCGCCGCAGGCGCTGCGCCGACTGGCCGACTCGCTGAAGGCCGGCGCAGGCCGTCAGGCCATAGTTAGCGTCTGCCTGGGCACCGGGTGCGCCGCGCACGGGGCCGGCGAACTCTACGCCGCCTTCCAGGAGGCCGTCCGGGAGCTGGGCGTCCAGGAGAGCGTCCAGGTCAAGCGCACCGGCTGCCACGGCTTCTGCGAGCTGGGCCCCGTGGTCGTCGTGCGGCCAAGAGGCGTCTTCTACAAGGGCGTGGCTCCGGAAGACGCCGCCGACGTTATCCGCAGCGCCATGGACCCCGACGCCGCGCCCGTGGAGCGGTTGCTCTACGAGGCGGACGGCCAGAGGGTGGTCCTCGAGGATGAGGTGCCGTTCTACAAGCGGCAGCAGCGTATCGCCCTGCGCCTGAACGGGGTCATTGACCCGCTGAACATCGAGGACTACATCCGCGAGGGGGGCTACGGGGCGCTGGCAGAGGCGCTGACGCAGCAGACCCCCGAGAGCATCATCGAGCAGATAAGCGCCAGCGGCCTGCGCGGGCGGGGCGGCGGCGGGTACCCCACGGGGCGCAAGTGGGCCTCGTGCCGCAAGGCGCACGGCGACGTCAAGTACGTGATCTGTAACGGCGACGAGGGCGATCCGGGCGCCTTCATGGACCGCTCCATCATGGAGGCCAACCCCCACGCCGTGCTGGAGGGCATGACGATTGGCTCCTATGCCATCGGCGCCCACCAGGGGTTCATCTACGTGCGCCAGGAGTATCCGCTGGCCGTCAGCACGCTCAGGACGGCGCTGAAGCAGTCGCGCGAACGCGGCCTGCTGGGCCGGGACATACTCGGCACGGGCTGGAGCTTCGACATCGAGATCGTGCGCGGCGGGGGCGCATTCGTCTGCGGGGAGTCCACGGCGCTGATGGCCTCGCTGGAGGGCCGCGTCGGCGAGCCCCGCGCCAAGCACATACACACCGTCGAGAGCGGCCTGTGGGAGAAGCCGACTACGCTGAACAACGTGGAGACCTGGGCCAACGTGCCCGTCATCATCGCGCGCGGCGCGGAGTGGTTCGCCTCCATCGGTTCGGAGG